>CAYHSR010000001.1:0-24194 GCA_964359335.1 uncultured Gammaproteobacteria bacterium
AACAGATAATTCCGCTTATTCGCCGGAGGTGAAGAGTGTGAGTGTGGGGAATTAATCTTGATCAATGTCCATTTTATATAGACTTACGGTTTTTAGAGTATTATTGATTTACGCGCTCATCCGTTTGCTTTCTTTTTTGACTTGGAATCACGCGTACGCGAATCAAACGATTGCCGCCATGCTCATCTTGGCTTTTGTTTATATTTCCATAAAAAAACTTTCTTTCGCATGGATGATATTAATAGCGGAATTTTTTCTCAATGGAGCTGGACATTTTTTTGAATTTTTTGATTTGCTTTTACGAACTTGGTTTTTAGGAATTTTTGGCATCATCTGGCTGGCGCAAAAAGTAAAACAAAAAAATATTTGCGCTCATCCACAACTTTTTCTAAGCGCCAGTATTAGCTTGATTGTAGCTGGAGTGTTTCTTTTACTTTCCATCGTGAATGGGTATCTGCGCCAGCACACTATAATGTTTATCGCCCAAGACGCGATTCTGTATCTATTTTTTCTTTTATTATTCCCAGCGTTGGAAATGTTGAAATATCCAGATGCGACACTTGCTAAAATTGCGTATGGATATATTTTAGGATCAGCAATTTTTTCTTTTGTAACCGTTTATATTTACGCGAGCGGGATCGGAACTCTGCCGGACGCGTATTATCATTGGTTTCGCAATATCGCTGCTGGCAAAATTACCGATATAGGAAATAATTTTTTTCGGATTGTTTTGCCTGAGCATTTGCTTATGGTTCCGGCAATTCTCATCATCGCGTCATATCTCATGAAAGATCCAAAAAATAAAAAACTCTGGTTATATATTATTTGCGCGTCATTTGTTCTTATGTTAAATTTTTCCAGAATATATTTTATTGGATTGATCGCGGGTTTTGTTATATTAAAATTCAAGCAAAGTTTGAAAAATTGGTTCTTAATCTCTGCCACGGTTCTGATGTCAATTTTTTTGATGTTTATAGCCACTAACCTTATCGTGAGTCGTGGACAATCATTTGGTATTGAATTGTTGGGTGTTCGGATGGGAGGAATGACAGCACCTAAAACTGAGCTGAGCGGCGCCATCCGTTTGGCGTTGCTTCCGGATATTTTTCGTACGATTAAACTTCATCCTTGGTTTGGTTCTGGTTTAGGAACAACCGTGTCATTTGTTCATCCAGTGACTAAAGAGTTAGAAATAAGGACTCAATTTGATTGGGGATATCTGGAACTTCTGGCAGAGTTGGGGATTTTTGGAATGTTGGCGTATCTTATTTTTTTGCTGATTATTATATATATACTGGTTCGCCGCACTTGTTCCACCAATGGTCTGGCCAACAAGCACGGCTCTTTGTTCAACGGGCTTTTTGCCGGCGGGATAGCGCTTTTCATTATAAATATAACAACTCCGGCGTTGTTTCAGGGTTTTGGAGTACTTTATTTTGTTTTTCTTTTAGTTCTTACAGTCGTAATTAAGCGTGAGGAACAGGCAATACATAATAAGTGATATATTTGACTGTATCTATGTTTATTGTTATAATATATTTATTATTTATTTAATGAAGAAAATTTATGAGAAAATCATTGTTTTTCGTTGGCGCGTTTCTTTTATTAATTTTCACCGCTGGTTGCCAGGTTGATTTAGCCAATCTTGATCTATCCAAATTTAATATCGCGCAAGTTAAACAGGATCTTGTTAAATTACAAAAAAATGGCGGCGGCGTCAAGTTAGTCATTAAAAATGGAAAAACCGATACTTACAAAACCGCTCAAATATACCAACAGCTTACAAAGCCAGTACCGAAGCCAACACCAGTTCCAAATCCGAAGCCTACTCCTACACCAACTCCAACTCCGACACCCACGCCACAGCCGACTGACAAATGGAGCTTGTGGTCAAATGGCACAAAATTGCGCGGCGCTAATATCTATCAAAGACGTGTTTATAAAGACTTAGATGGGGATACATTAGGTTCTGGTCCTGTTGGCCCGGTATTTACGCAACAAGATTTTGATGATCTGGCTAAATTAGGCGCTAATTGGGTGCAAATTGAACACCCAGGTTTTTACAGTGAAAAATCGCCATACATACTTGACATCAGCGTACAGACCAATTTAGACAATCTAATCAGTATGGCCAAAAAAGCTAACTTGTTTGTTACTATTGCTTTTCGTACCGGTCCGGGCCGATCGGAATTTACTTTTTATGATGAAGATGACGCAGATTGGTTCCCTGCTAGTTATAGAAATGATAATGTTTGGAAGGAAAAGGCTGCTCAGGACGCGTGGGCTGCTATGTGGAAATATGTTGCCAATAGATATAAAGATGATCCAAAAATAGTTGGTTATAATTTAATGGTTGAACCAAATGGCGAATCTAGAGCTTTTACAACCGAACTGTGGGAACCAGAAGAATTTTATCCAAAATACGCCAACACTTTAGCTGATTGGAACCAGATGTATCCAAAATTAGTTAGCGCGATCCGCCAATCAGATAGTAAAACCCCAATTATGGTTGGCTCGATGGGCTATAGTTCAGTGAATTGGTTACCATATATAAAGAAAATCAATGATTCCTATATAGTATATAGCGCTCATCAATATGATCCATATGCTTATACGCATGACAGTGTGGCCAATTCCGTTTATCCCGGTAGTTTCAGTGTAGATGGCGAAAAAATTAATTTAAATAAAAGTTATTTAGAAAATGTCTATGCAAAGGCTATAAATGCCACCAAAAGTCATGGACGGCCATTAGTAATAGATGAATTTGGCGCGAATCGTTGGAAAATAGGTGTTGATAAGTTTATAGACGATAGTATGAGTATAATGGAAAAGAATGGAATAAATTACGCTATTTGGGTTTGGGATTCAGCTCAATGGATGAAAAATTTTTCAACCGATGACAATTTTAACTTTACTCATGGGCCGAGTAAAAGTAATCACAAATATACAGAAAATAATCTGCTCAGTGTCGTAAAAAAGTATTTGGCAAAAAATACGACCCAAATTAAACCCGCTCCAACTCCAACACCGATTCCAACACCGACACCAATACCAACACCAATTCCCACTCCAACCACAACTCCAACTCCAACGTCTTCCGCTATTTGGATGCCAAAACCGCTAACAACATTTCAATGGCAGATTAGTGGAGATTCTATCGATTACAATATTGACGCTCAGGCCTATGATGTTGACGCGTTTGATGCAAGCAAAGACACGATAGATATTTTACACAAAAAAGGCAAGAAGGTAATTTGTTATGTTAATGTTGGTTCTTACGAAGATTGGCGTTCAGATAAAAATTCTTTTCCAGCTTCAATTTTGGGGAAAGATTATTCCGGTTGGCCTGGTGAAAAATGGTTAGACACGAGGAAATTAAATTTGCTTGGCCCGATAATGAAAAAACGTTTTGACATGGCCAAACAAAAAGGGTGTGATTCAATAGAGCCGGACAATATGGATAATCATGAAGCAAATTCTGGTTTCGCGATTACTTACCAAGACCAATTAAAATATAATATTTGGATAGCCAACGAAGTGCATAGCCGTGGCATGTCTGTCGGACTTAAAAATAACAGCGGCCAATTAAAAGATTTGTTGAGTTATTATGACTGGGCTTTGACGGAAAGTTGTTATGACCAAGGATGGTGTGATGATATGTTGCCGTTTACCAAATCCAATAAAGCTGTTTTTCAAGTTGAATATACTGAGAATGGAACGACTTTAAATCAATTTTGTCCACAAGCCAAAAAGAATCAGTTTACCGGAATACTTAAACACAGAATTCTAGACGCTTGGGTGCAGGTGTGTAAGTAATGTCTTATTCTTCTTGAATAAAAAATCAATTTATGCTAAACTAAACAGGCCTAAAAATGGTCTGTTTTTATTTATCTTTATGTCTTTTTTAACCAAACTTCTTGGTGATCCAAATAAAAAAATTATCGCCGGTATTCAACCGATAGTTGATAAAATAAACGCTCTTGAACCGGCAATGGCTGTTTTAAGTTTGGAACAATTAAAACAAAAAACTTTTGAATTTAAGGTAAGATTAAATCCGCCGACCGGCGGAGATGGCGAGACCTTAGATGATATTTTACCCGAGGCGTTTGCCGTGGCGCGGGAAGCGTCCAAACGTACGACTGGCATGCGCCATTATGATGTCCAATTAGTTGGCGGGGTGGTTTTGCATCGCGGTCAGATCGCGGAAATGAAAACCGGTGAAGGAAAAACTTTAGTTGCAACTTTGTCAATATATTTAAATGCTTTAGCCTGCAAAGGCGTTCATTTAGTAACGGTCAATGATTACTTAGCTAAACGTGACGCGATTTGGATGGGAAAGATTTATGACGCGTTGGGTTTGAGTGTCGGTGTGATACAGAATATGTTGGTGAGTTATCGGTATGACGCGAAATTAAAAATGAAAAATGAAGAATTAAAAATAGATAATAAAGTTGAGGACGAGAAAGAGGCGGTGTTTAAAGTGGAAAATGAATATTTGGAATCATGTTCGCGATCAGAGGCCTATAAATGCGATATTGTGTATGGCACCAATAACGAATTCGGGTTTGATTATTTACGCGACAACATGGCGCAAAATTGGGAAGACAAATCACAGCGGGAATTCAGTTTCGCAATCGTCGACGAGGTGGATTCTATTTTGATTGATGAAGCCCGAACGCCGTTAATCATATCAGCGCCAACCGAAGATGCCAGTCAGATGTATTACAAATTTGCCGATTTAGTTAAGCGATTGAAAGAAAATGAAGATTATAATGTGGACGAAAAAATGCGCGCCGCTACTTTAAGCGAAGCTGGTATAACCAAAATGGAACAATGGTTGAATATTGACAATATTTACGCCGAGGGAGGAATCAAGACCGTTCATCACGTTGAACAGGTCCTGCGCGCCCAAACATTATTTCAGAAGGACCGAGATTATATTATTGAAAACGATGAGGTCTTAATTGTTGATGAATTTACCGGCCGTAAGATGCCGGGTCGGCGTTATAGCGAGGGTTTGCATCAAGCAATTGAGGCCAAAGAGCGGGTGGTGATTCAACAAGAATCGCAAACCATGGCCACGATTACTTTTCAAAATTTTTTTCGGATGTATGACAAACTATCCGGTATGACTGGAACGGCCGTGACTGAAGCCGAGGAATTTGGCAAGATATATAATTTAGAAGTTGTCTCTATTCCCACTCACAAACCAAACCAAAGAATCGATCAGCCGGATAAAATTTACAAAACCGAGGATCATAAATTTAAAGCGATTGCCAAATTAGTATGTGAACGGCAGAAAATTGGCCAGCCAATCTTAATCGGTACAGCGTCAGTGGAAAAAAACGAATTATTGTCAAAATATTTGGCCGACGAGGGTGTGGTTTTTGAGACCTTAAACGCAAAAAACCACGAACGGGAGGGACAAACCATCGCTCAAGCGGGCCAATCAGGCAAGGTAACATTAGCGACCAATATGGCCGGACGCGGTGTGGATATTATTTTGGGCGGTAATCCGATTGATATTGAAATGCAAAGCAAAGTTAAAGAATTGGGCGGGTTGTTGGTGATTGGCACAGAACGGCACGAAGCGCGTCGGATTGACAATCAGTTGCGCGGACGCGCCGGACGCCAGGGCGATCAGGGTATGACGCAGTTTTATTTATCTACTCAAGACGATCTAATGCGGATTTTTGCCGGCGATCGTATTCGCTCGGTTATGAATACCTTGCGTGTGCCGGATGATCTACCGATTGAACAGAAATCAATTTCAAGAATTATTGAATCCGCGCAAAAAAAAGTGGAAGGGATTCATTTTGATACTCGTAAACATTTATTGGAATATGATGATGTGCTCAATCGCCATCGCGAGGTCGTGTACGGCAAGCGTGATGAAATATTAAAAACTTTTTCCAAACAGAAAAAAGGCGAGGAAGTATCAATTAAACAAACTTTACGCGCCAAAATTTTACAAATGGTTGAGCAAGAAATAGAAAATTTAATTTCTTTTCATACTAATTCTGAAGAAAAGCGTGATTGGAACATTCAAGAAATTAATGAATCCATTCAGACCATTTTTCCTTTACAGCCAATCGAAAAAGATAAAATCATGGAATTTGCTAAAGTTGATGGAGTAGGGAAGTTAGGCGAAGTGGAAGCGCGCACGGCAATTATTGAATATGCGGTTGAATTGGCTAAACAAAATTATGATAATTTGTTAGTCAAGCCAATGCCTGATTCGAATTTATTAATTGAGATTGAAAAACAGGTGCTGTTGCGCGGGATTGATAATTTATGGGTAGATCATTTGGTCGCCATTGATTATTTACGCACAGGTATCGGCCTGCGCGGTTATGGTCAGCGCGATCCGTTGGTTGAGTATAAAAAAGAAACCTATCGGATGTTTCATGAATTGTTGGACGCGATAAACAAAGAAGTCGTGTATTTGATTTATAAAATTAATATTGGTATTCAATTAGCCCCTTCGGTAATGGCCAAAGGAAATTTACAGCTGTCCGGAGCGTCCAAAACATCCGGCAGTAACGGTCTTGCTCTTTTGTCGGTCGGTAATAAACAAAAAAATTCAGATGGTTCTAAAGTCGGACGCAACGATCCTTGCGTTTGCGGAGCGACCAATAGTGACGGCACGCCAAAAAAATATAAAAAGTGTTGCGGAAAATAACCCCTTGCCTTTTTTTCATAAATGGTTTAAAATCAAAGAAAAGTTTTTATCAAATTTATTTTATGAATCCTATCCAAAAAAAGACCAAATCCCTGACTCGTTCAAAATTACGAACTCATATTATCGCGATTATCGCGCTGATAGTTTTATGTTTAGTATTCGTCTTACCTGGCAAAATCAATCAAGGTATTGATTGGGTTAATGCTAAGGCCAATATTGGCGTGCCTAAATTACCGGCCGCCGATTTCAATTTAGGTTTGGATTTGCAGGGTGGCGCGCACTTAATTTATCAAGCTGATATAAGTACGATTAAAGACAGTGATCGGGTGGATTCAGTTGAAGGTGTGCGGGATGTAATTGAAAGAAGAGTCCGAGGTGGATTGGGAGTGGGCGAACCGGTTGTACAGACCACTAAGGTTGGTAAGGATTATCGAGTCATAGTGGAATTGCCAGGAATTAAAGATACAAACAAAGCAATTAAGATGATCGGCGAAACGCCGACTTTAGAATTTAAAGAAGAAAGTAAAGAACCTGCCCGCGCTTTGACTTCAGTCGAGACAAAAGAGATGAATGATTTTAATAATAAAGCCAAAGATAAAGCCCAGAAGGCCTTGGATGAAATTAAAAAGGGATCGGATTTTGCTTCGGTCGTAAAAAATTTCACTGAGGACGGTGAAACGATCAAAAACAACAGCGGTTCATTAGGTTATATTGATGATTCAGTCTATCCCGAAATTTATAACTGGGCCAGTAAGGCCAAAGATGGCGAAATTAGCAAGGATTTAGTCAAATCTACTACCGGTTATAATGTTTTAAAAAGAGCGGCGATTAAAGACAGTGGCATAGAAGTTAAGGCCAGTCATATTTTAATCTGTTATGCTGGCGCGCAACGATGCGATGCCGCTATTTATAAAACCAAAGAAGAAGCCAAAAAGAAAATTGAGGAAATTAAAAAAGAAGTGACCGTGAAAAATTTTGTCACTTTAGCCAAAAAATATTCCACTGAACCGTCAGCCGCGCAAACCGGTGGAGAATTAGGTTGGTTTAGTAAAGGGCAAATGGTCGTTGAATTTGAGAATGCCGCTTTTTCTATAGCAACTGGCACAATTTCCAATGTGGTAGAAACCTCTTTTGGCTATCATATAATTTTAAAAGAAGATCAACGATCTAAAAAGGAGTATCAAGTGGCCAGGGTGTTTACGGCCACTAAATCAGCGACAGATATTGTGCCGGCGTCGGAACAATGGAAATCCACCGGTTTGTCCGGCAAACAGTTAAAGCGGGCGGAAGTGACTCAAGACAACCAAACAGGACAGGTTCAGGTTAGTTTAAATTTTGATGCTGAGGGTACGAAATTATTTGCCGATATTACGACTAAAAACAAAGGTAAGTTAGTCGCGATATTTTTAGATGGCCAGTCAATTAGTATTCCTCGAGTTAATGAAGCAATTTTGAGCGGTCAAGCGGTGATTAGCGGCGGTTTTACGATTAGCGAGGCGCAATTATTGGCTAGACGGCTTAATTCCGGCGCTTTACCGGTGGCCATTAAATTAATTAGCCAACAAACAGTTGACGCGACATTAGGCGCCGATTCATTACAAAAAAGTTCTTATGCCGCGTTGATTGGTTTATTGTTGGTAATTTTATTCATGATTATTTATTATCGTTTGCCCGGTGTGATTTCGGCTTTGGCCTTAGGCATTTACGCTGTATTATCGTTAGCGATTTTCAAATTAGCCGGCGTTACCTTAACACTTTCGGGCATCGCTGGATTCATCCTGTCTTTGGGTATGGCTGTTGATGCCAATGTTTTGATTTTTGAACGGCTTAAAGAAGAATTACAAGCCAAACGCAATTTACGACCTGCCATTGAAGATGCGTTTGTGCGCGCTTGGCCGTCTATTCGCGATGGTAACATTACCACTCTTTTGAGTTGTGTCTTCTTAATTTGGTTTGGCAGTGGTTTTGTGCAGGGTTTTGCTGTCACTTTGGCGATTGGTGTTTTGGCCAGTATGTTTACCGCGATTATCATCAGTAAAGCCATTATCCGTTTAATTAGTTATTGGACCAAAGAAGAAGGGAATTGGACGTTTTTAGGATATAAGAAAAGAATTATATGAAACAAATTGACTTCATAAAATATAATAAAATTTGGGTAGCCTGGACTATTCTTATAACTGTTGGCGGATTAATTTTGATTTTTACTCTTGGTTTAAAGCCAGGCATCGATTTTACCGGTGGGTCATTGTTGGAATTAAGCTTTAGTCAAAGTCGTCCGGATAATAATGCCATCAATCAAATTTTGGTAAAAAATAATTTAAAAGAAAACACAATTCAAAAAAGCGGTGATAATGATATTATCGTTCGCACTAATTTTTTGAGTGAAGTTCAGCACCAAAAGGTTTTGGGAGATTTTAAAAAAGAATTTACCAAAAATAACAACAAGATTACTGAAAGCCGTTTTGAAACCATTGGCGCGGCAGTGAGCCAGCAGTTAAGGAACCGAGCAATCTGGGCGATTGTGTTTGTGGTTTTGTCTATTGTTATTTATGTCGCCTATGCTTTTCGCAAGGTATCTCGGCCGGTTGCCAGTTGGAAATATGGCGTGATATCAATAGTGGCCGTATTACATGATATTTTATTGGTTTTAGGCGTGTTCGCGATTTTGGGAAAATTTGGCGGTGTGGAAGTAAGTATCGCAATTGTTGTGGCATTGCTAACCATTTTAGGTTATTCTATCAATGACACTATTGTCGTTTTTGATCGCATTAGGGAAAATTTACTTAAAACTCGCTGGGATAATTTTGGCGAAGTAGTTAATAATGGCTTAAATCAGACTTTAATGCGTTCTTTAAATACTACTTTAACTACCTTATTGCCGCTATTTGCTTTATATTTTGCCGGCGGAGCGACTATTCATTATTTCAGTTTGGCTTTGCTGATTGGTATTGCCAGCGGCGCTTATTCTTCTATTTTTATTGCCAGTCCGTTATTGGTTATAGTGGAGAAGTGGGGTAGTAGATAAATTAATTAAAAATAAAGAAATCCCGCTACATATTTTGTCGAGCTGGATTTTTTTGTAACATTTTATCTCTTTTTACGTCTACTATAGTATAATTTTGGATTTTCGTGAGTCCAAAACCCTTTTTGGGTTTTTTATGAAATATAGAGCTAATGACACCATTAAGATTTATTGGCAACACCTTAAAAAATATAAGGTGATGTTTTTTGCGTGTTTAATCGCCATAACCGGCGCTGCCGTTACCAGTTTAATAATTCCTCTTTATTTTAAAAAGTTTTTTGATTTATTAACTCAAACTTTATATTCCGGCGATATTTTTTCCGCTCTCTTTGGTATTTTGTTGATTATATTAGTGTTGTGGATTATTGAATGGGCTTTTTGGCGTATCGCTATTTTCTCCGCGGTAGATTATGAGGCCGAAATGATGGCTGATTTAGACAACACTTGTTTTAGATACTTGCATAAACATTCCATTTCTTATTTTGATAATAATTTTGTCGGGTCATTGGTCAAAAGAATCAATCGTTTTGTTAACGCTTTTTCCAACATTGCCGATACCATTACTTGGAATTTATGGAATTTGATTATCCACATAATTTTTATCAGCGTTGTATTATTTACAAAAAATATTGTTTTAGGCGTGGCCGTGTTGATTTGGACAGGATTATTTTTGTTGGTCAATGGCATTTTCACAAAATATAAATTAAAGTACGATGTAAAACGCAGCGAAGCCGATACAAAAATCAGTCAGCTTTTAGCCGATACGATTACAAATCACAACAACGTTAAATTGTTTAACGGTTTTCGACGCGAGGTAAAATTTTTTTCCGAGGTGGTATTTAATGCCAAGCGATTGCGTAAATTTACTTGGACGTTGGATAATATTTTTGAAGCGGTTCAGGGTCTATTGACCACCGGTTTGGAGTTTGGAATAATTTACATCGGGCTTATTTTGTGGAAAAAAGGGTTATTTACCGTCGGTGATTTTGTCTTATTACAGGCGTATGCCTTAACTTTAGTGATGAAGGTTTGGGATTTTGGCCGGGTGATTCGTAATATTTACGAGAATTTGGCTGATGCCGAAGAAATGACGGAAATTTTAATGACTCCGCACGAAATCGTTGATAAAAAGAACGCCAAAGAATTGTTAGTGTTAAGAGGCGAGGTTAAGTTTGATGGGGTGACATTTTGTTACCAGCAGACCCGCTGTGTTTTGAAGAAATTTAATTTGCAAATTAAATCCGGCGAAAAAGTGGCTTTAGTTGGACCGTCCGGCGCAGGTAAGACGACGATTGTTAAATTGCTTTTGCGAATGTATGATGTTACCGGTGGAAAAATTTTAATTGATGGACAAAAAATAAAAGATATGACTCAAGAATCGCTTTGGAAAAGCATTTCTATGGTACCGCAAGATCCGATTTTATTTCACCGCAGTTTGTTGGATAATATTCGGTATGGCAGATCCGAGGCCACGGACGAAGAAGTGTTTGCGGCCGCTAAATTAGCCCATTGTCACGAATTTATTAATGATTTTCCGGAAAAATACGAGACCAAAGTTGGTGAGCGTGGAGTAAAATTATCCGGCGGGGAACGGCAGCGTGTAGCCATCGCGCGGGCAATCTTGCGCGGCGCGCCGATTTTGGTGTTGGATGAAGCCACCTCCAGTTTGGATTCGGAATCGGAAATGCTAATTCAACAGGCCATGGATAACTTAATGAAAAATAAAACCGTAATCATCGTCGCTCATCGTTTATCAACTGTTATGAAGGTTGATCGGATTTTAGTGATTGATCAAGGCGGAATTGTGGAAGAAGGGACACATCAACAATTACTGAAAAAGCGTTTAGGAATTTATCGCAAGTTATGGCAGATTCAAGCGGGTGGGTTTATCCAGTAATAAAATCGGATTTGATATTAAAATATATTTGGGTTATAATTAAAGCACTCCACCTTAAGGAGTGTTTTTGGTTAAAATTATGTACAAACTCAACGCCCAACAAAAACAAGCCGTAGAATACATTGCTGGACCATTGATTATTGTGGCTGGAGCCGGAACTGGCAAAACAACTGTGATTACCCGTAAAATCGCTTATTTGTTAGAAAAGAAATTGGCCTTACCGGAAAATATTTTGGCTTTGGCTTTTAACGATAAGGCCGCGCAAGAGATTCAAGAGCGAGTTGATGAACTGGCTGAAATTGGTTACGCGGAGACGCAAATTTCCACTTTTCATGGTTTTTGCCAGCGCTTGCTGGAAGATTACGGATTGGATATTGGCTTGCCTAATAGTTTTAAACTTCTCACCCCAACCGATGCCTGGTTATTGATTAGAAAACATTTAGCTGAATTTAATTTGGATTATTATCATCCATTAGGTAATCCGACCAAGCATATTCACCAACTGATCAGTCATTTTTCCAAATGCAAAGACGAAATGATCTCGCCGGAAGAATATTTAGAATACGCGATAAATCTTAAATTAGATAAAGACGACACTAATATAGACGAAAAAAGCCGTTTAACTGAAGTAGCTAACGCTTATCACACCTACAACCAACTTTTATTGGCTAATAATTCTTTGGATTTTTGCGATTTGATTTATTACACTGTTAAATTGTTGAAAAAAAGACCAAAAATTTTGGATGAATTACAAAAGAAATTTAAATATATTTTAGTGGATGAATTTCAGGATGTTAATTACGCGCAATATGAACTGGTGCGGTTGTTAGCCTGTAATGTACAATTAACGGTGGTGGGGGATGATGATCAAAGTATTTACGCTTTTCGCGGGGCATCGGTGTCTAATATTATGCGATTTAAAGATGATTATTCTCAGGCCAAAGAAATCGTCTTGAATCAAAATTACCGTTCCGGTCAAAAAATATTGGATACCGCTTATAGTTCCATTAGAAATAACAACCCGGATCGTTTGGAAGAAAAATTGAAAATAGATAAAAAATTAAAATCAAATTTTGAATCTTCCGGAGTAGTGATTCATATTCATAAACCCACGTTAGATTTGGAAGCGCAGGCTGTTATTGAGGAAATCGTTCGACTGAAAAATGAGGATAAAACGGCGGTTTGGGATGATTTCGTTATCTTAGTGCGAGCTAATAATCATGCCGGGCCATTTATCAACTATTTGGAAAATTATAAAATTCCCTATGAATTTTTGGCTTCCGCCGGTCTATATCGCCAGCCAATTGTTTTGGATTGTTTGAATTTTTTTAAGATTTTAGACGCTCACCATGAATCAGCCGCCATTTATCGCCTGCTAAAATTACCTTTTTTAAATTTTACGGACAGTGATTCGCAAAAATTCATTTATAACTGCAAACGGCGAGCAATTTTTTATTATGACGGCTTGAAACGTTATCAAGAATTTGGTCTAAGCGAGAAAGGCGCGGTAGTGTGCAATAAGTTATTATCCCTAATTCACGATGGAATGAAACAGGCCAAAGACGAAAAACCCAGCCGAATTTTATATGATTTTTTGGTTGCGAGCGGTTATTTAAAATACTTAACTCACGAGGAAGATGTCGGCAATAGATTAGTGATCAGACAGATTTATCAGCTGAACCAATTTTTTAATTTAATAAAAAAATATGAAGAGAATATCGCCGATGCCAAAGTCACTGACTTTATAGAACAATTTACCTATTTAATTGAGTCCGGCGATGAAGGCGCTCTATTCCAACTAACTGATACTCCGGACTCGGTTAATATTATCACTGTTCACAAAGCCAAAGGTTTGGAATATAAATATGTTTTTGTGGTTAATTTAGTTGAAGAGCGGTTCCCGACCCGTCGACGGTCTGAAGGGATTGCCATACCTAATGAATTAATTAGAGAACAATTACCGGCAGGAGACAGTCATATTCAAGAAGAACGACGGTTATTTTATGTGGCCGCGACTAGAGCCAAAGAACGCTTATATTTGACTTCGGCCGCGAATTATGGCGGAAGCCGATCAAAAAAAATCAGTAGATTTTTAGACGAATTGGGTTTTGCGGTCAGCGCAACCCAGTCTGTCATTCCCGCGCATCCGCCTCTGGCGGAGGGAATCCAGTCATTATCGGTTAATGGGAATTTAAATAATCATAAAGGAATTCTTGATGACAATAAGAGTAAATTTATTTATAAAATTCCGGCCTCATTTTCTTTCTCGCAAATAAAATCTTACAACACCTGTCCTTATCAATACAAATTAGCCAATATTATAAAACTACCGCCCAAACAGTCGCGCCATTTTAGTTTTGGCAATAGTATACACCATACTTTGCAGGAATTTTATCGGCGGCTACAGGAATTAAATATGGTCAAACAGGGTGATTTATTTGGCATTCATGAAAATAATGATTTGAAAAAAATGGCAATTAAGACGCCTGATTTGGACGAACTGTTAAGAATATACGAGAAAAAATGGATCGGGGATTGGTATATATCCAAAATACAGCGAGAAGAATATTTTGCGCAGGGTAAAAAGATGTTGAAAATATTTTACGAAACAAATCAAGACAACTGGACCATTCCGGTGGCTTTAGAAAGTGGTTTTAAAATAAAGATCGGGGAGCATTATCTAACTGGCAGGTTTGATCGAGTTGACAAGCTACCGGACGGGACTATTGAAATTATTGATTATAAAACCGGCCGTGGCCAAGAGAAAGCGCAAGGCGAAGAAAAAGAACAGCTTACATTGTATCAGATTGCCGCCGGAAAATTGCCAACCTATACTAATTTTGGTTCTGTCTCCAAACTTACTTTGTATTATGTTAAAGATGATTTAAAGACCTCGTTTTTAGCGAAGGAAAAAGACTTAATCAGAGTGGAAAATAAAATCATTAAAATCATCGACAAAATTAAAACCGGAAATTTTACAGCCACGCCAGAGAAGCATACATGCCAAAATTGTCAGTTTAGAGATGTTTGCGAATACCGAGAATAAATTATATGCAAAGTATATCCGCTTTAATTCAAAAGAAACAAAATCTTTCGCCATTATGGAAAGGCGTGGAAGCGTCTTTGATCGTGGAAAAAGCCAATGAAATCTTAATTGATTTTTTAGGCGCCGAAGCCCAAAATCAAGCGCGGGCGGTTTATTATAAAAATAAAGTTTTAACATTGGCTTGCCTAAGTTCCGTGTGCGCGCAAGAAATTCGGTTGTCAGAGAAGCAGATTAGAGAAAAGATTAATCAAATTTTTGGCTCAGATACAGTGGAAAAATTAAGATATTTGGATTAAATTTTAGGTTGCAAAAAAAGGGAAAAAGTGCTAATCTTACTTTATGAACTTAAAGCAGTATCTCATTTTGATGTCTTTAGGGACCATAGTTTGTTGGTCTGTTTGGTTTATTGTTTTAGGCAATGTTGATCCTACTGATTCCGGTTGGTTGGGATTCGCATTCTTTTATCTTAGTTTATTTTTGTCTTTAGCCGGCACTTTTTCGGTAATTGGTTTTTTTGTTAAACAAAAATTTTCCAAAAACGACACCGTAATTTTTAAACACGTTCGCCATGCTTTTCGTCAGGGAATATTGTTGTCTATTTTATTAATTATTTCATTGCTGCTGCTGCAATTAGAGTTGCTTAATTGGTTAACCGGGATTTTGTTGGTCGTTTTATTTTTAATATTGGAGAGTATTTTGTTGTCAGCGAGAAAGTTTAGAAATAAGGATCGCTTGCGCGGGGATGACAGAAATAATTATGTTTAATAACTTATTTAAAAAATTCAGTAAAAATTTAGGGATTGATTTAGGTACTGCCAATACCTTGGTTTATGTTGATGGCAGAGGAGTGGTTATCAATGAACCAAGCGTGGTGGCTGTTAATACCAGAACTGAACAAATTTTAGCGGTTGGCGCTGAAGCCAAAGAAATGTTAGGCAAGACCCCGCCTCACATTATTACCACTAGGCCATTGATTAATGGAATTATTTCTGATTTTGAAGTGACAGAAAAAATGCTCAGATATTTTTTTGATAAAGTTTATGATGGCCGATCTAATTTTCTAACTCGGCCTAAAGTTATTATCGGCGCGCCGTTAGATATTACGGAAGTTGAGAAAAAAGCCATTCGGGACGCGGCGATTAGCGCCGGCGCCAAAGAGGTTTGGATAGTCGAGGAACCAATGGCCGCGGCCATTGGCAGCCGCATGCCGGTGCGTGAACCTGTTGGTAATTTAATCGTGGAGATCGGCGGCGGAACCTGTGAAATCGCCGTCATTTCTTTGGGCGGCATAGTCCATTGGAAATCCATGCATATTGCCGGCGATGAATTTAATCGTAATATTATCAGCTATACGCGGGATAATTTCAGTTTGTTATTGGGCGAGAAGCAAGCCGAAGAGATAAAGATTAAAATCGGTTCAGCCATTGAGATGGGGGATCATATTCAATTTCCGATGCGCGGTCGCGATTTGATTACCGGATTACCAAAAGAAATTATGATTAGCGACGATCAGGTGAGAGAAGCCATAAGCAAATCACTCAAAACGATAGTTGACGGCATCAAAGAAACTTTGGAAATTACGCCGCCTGAATTGGTGGCTGATATTCACGAACGTGGTATTTTAATTTCCGGCGGCGGCGCTTTATTGCGTGGCATTGATAAACTGATTAGTCGCGCGACCAATATTCCGGTTAGGATCGCCGATGATCCTCTTACATCAGTCGTTCGTGGAACCGGGATTCTCTTAGATGAACCGGAATTATTGCGGGAAGTATCAATTGGACCGGAATCATAATTTTTGATTTTAAAATTATTGGTTGGTTCGATATTTATGTTAAGAAACCACAAACTAAAAAGATTAATACCGGCATCAATAGCAATTTTATTGCTAATTTTTTTTCATTATGTTGGTTGGTTGGGGTTGGTGGAACGAGGATTTCGCGTCGGAATTAAGCCCGTCTATTCATTTTTTTATTCCGCCAAGATAGGTTTGGATGATAAATATACGGCCTTTAAAAATCGCGGTCGGCAGGAAGAAATTTACAAAAAATATTCTGATTTGGAATTAAAATTCAAGCAGTCGCGAACCGAAAATTATAATTTAAAATTTGAAAATAGCCTATTAAAGGCAAAGGTCAATTTTATTGAAAACAATAAATATAGGTTAGTCAGCACCAGAGTCATCGGTAAAAATTCTGACGCGACCGACCAATCGTTGATTATTGACATTGGCAGCAAAAACGGGATCAAGGAAAATCAGCCAGTAGTAATAATGGATGGCATTATTATTGGAATAGTAAAAAAAGCAAATCCAGACACTTCTTTAGTGCGGTTATTAAATGATAATAATTTAAAAATTGCCGCCACGATTATTAATAATAAAAATAGTTTGGGAGTGGTAGAGGGCGGTTATGGATTAAGCATCCGTATGAAATTAATTCCACGCAACGAAGTGGTTATGGTTGGCGATCAAGTGATTACTTCCGGTTTAGAAAAAGACATTCCACGCGGGTTATTAATCGGCGAGGTGGAGATTACCGAAAATGAACCTTACCAACCGTTTCAAACCGCCGTGATAAAACCGGCAGCGGATTTGTCTCAGATAAGCTTGGTTTCTGTGCTTACGTCGGTGAAATAAAAATATGAAATTTATTAGGCCTTTTATCATTCTAATTCTGTTTGTCGTTATTCATTCCTTGGTGGCGAATTTTTTGCCCTATCCGTTTAATCTAATCAATATTTTCGTTGTTCTTTTCATGGCAGAGGTTTATTTACGCCGTGATTCACAGGTCGGTGTTTTTTTGGCCATGGGTTTCTTGTTGGATATTTTTAGCGTCAATTTGTTTGGCGTAAATATCATATCAATTTTTTTTGCTTATATTATGATGGAATGGCTGCTGAAAAATTTCTTATCCAATTCTCATTTTTACACGGTTTTTTTAGCCGCTGGTTTATCCGTTTTTTGGTTTAGATTGGTTTATTTGTTGATTATTTTTTCTTATAATTTTTTTACAGCCGCGGCGAATTTTTTCAACGTTCAATTATTAATTGATTGGCTCTGGGAGGGGTTGATGACAGCCTTATTCAGCACTTTAATCTACCTGCTTTTTTTTAGACTATCGCGAGTCGTCAATCCAGCTTATATATTTTTTAAAAGATAACGCCTGCCAATGTCAAAACCAATTTTTATCAGCCCGATTGCCGCGTCAAAAACGTCCAACCTTAAAGGAAAGTATCTTTATGGTTGGACAGAAGAATCATTAGAAATAGTTAGGAGTGAAAGCAACGAAGGACAGCGAGAGTTTTTGGGAGTCAGTATTTCCTCGCGCCATCTCCGCTGGCTATTGTTTGTCTGCGTCTTTATTTTTGGACTGATATTTTTTAGAACAGCTTATTTACAAATTTTTAAAGGCAATGAATATTTGGTGTTAGCGGAAGCAAATCGCATTAGAATTAAAGATATTGTTTCCGAACGCGGAATAATTTATGATCGCGATAAAAAAGCGTTATTAGAGAATGTCCCAAACTTTGCTTTAACAATTATTCCACAAGATTTGCCGGTCATTCACACTTTGGAAGGTCAATTGGCCAGAAAAAAAGTGATTAAAAAAGTCGTTGAGCTGGCTGGGATTGATGAGATACAAATCAATAATTTACTGGAAAAATATAGTTCTTACAGCTATGCGTCATTAGTTATCAAAGAAGATGTTGATTATCAAGTCGCTCTTAAAATTTATTTAGCCGGCAATGATTTGCCCGGTATCTATATTGAAAAAAACAATAAACGAAAATATTTTAACACCATTGATAGCGCGACTCAACCAATCCAAAATGTTTTGAGTTTGTCTCATATTGTTGGCTATTTAAGCAAACTATCGGAAGAAGAATATAAAAATTTTAAAAATAGCGGTTATCTTTTATTTGATTCCATTGGAAAATTGGGTTTGGAAAAAGTTTACGAGTCGGTTTTAAGAGGGCAATATGGCAAAAAAAAGGTAGAAGTGGATTCTAATGGGCGTGAAAAAAGAGTGTTAACCGAAGATTCGCCGAAGCCGGGCGATAATTTAATTTTGGGCATTGATTTCGTCGCCCAGCAAAAATTACAAGCTGAATTGCAAAAGATTTTGGATAAATATCATAAAAATAAAGCAGCCGCGATCGCTTTCAATCCTAATACCGGTTCGGTCTTGGCTTTAGTCAGTTTGCCAGCCTTTGATAATAATGATTTTTCCGGTGGAATTAAAACGAGCAAGTATCAAGAATATTTAACAAACAAAAATAATCCACTGTTTAATCGAACGGCCAGTGGCGCCTATCCATCCGGTTCAACCATCAAAATGGTCGTGGCCGCCGGCGCTTTGCAAGAGGGTATTATTAATTACAACACCACTTTTTTGAGTAAAGGCGGACTGACGATAGATCGCTGGTTTTTTCCGGATTGGCTATCTGGCGGACATGGCGTTACCAACGTAACCAAAGCCATTGCCTGGTCGGTGAACACATTTTTTTATTATATTGGCGGTGGTTATGGAGAGTTTAACGGTTTGGGAGTGGAAAAAATGAAAAAATATATGGAGATGTTTGGGCTGGGCTATCCGACCGGCATTGACTTGTCTTCGGAAGAGAGCGGGTTTATTCCGGATAAAAATTGGAAATTAAGAACAAAAAAAGAACCATGGTATATTGGAGATACCTATAATTTATCCATCGGCCAAGGAGATCTGTTGGTGACGCCGCTACAAGTGGCGATTTGGACCGCGGCCGTAGCCAACGGAGGAAAGTTAGTTAGACCGCATTTGGTTGATTATATTGAAGACGCGCAAACTAAAAATAAGACAGAAATTAAATCACAAATTAAGAATATTGGTATTTCATCAGCCAACATGAAAATTATCAAGCAGGGCATGGGGGAGTGTGTGAATTATGGCAGTTGCGGAATGTTAAAATATTTAAGTTTCAGTTCCGGCGGCAAGACCGGTACCGCGCAATGGACCGACAATAACAAACAGAATCACGCATGGTTTACCAGTTTTGCTCCTTACGACAATCCGCAAATCGTGGTGACGGTTTTAATTGAAGAGGGCGAAGAGGGAGCGGCTACCGCTTTGCCGGTCGCCTATGAATTTCTAAAATGGTGGGGGAGTAAATATCTACGATAGGAAGATTTGTTGTAAATGTCATTTGACTACTTTGTAGTTTGTGTTATAATTTGAGTATAAATAACTCTTATTTTGACAATAATACTAGATGAATTAATAATTCATCTCTGACTATGTTTTATAATAATATTCAATATTTAACCCAACAAGGATATAATGATTTAGAGGCTGAACTTAAGAGGTTGAAAGATGTTAAAATTCCTGAAACAGCCAAGCGGATTGATGAGGCCAAACAGCAAGGCGACTTATCCGAAAACGCGGAATATCATCATGCCCGCGAGGAAATGGATGAATTTCACGCTCGCTTGGCTCAAATTAATTATATTTTAGATAATGCCGAGATTTTGTCTAAAAGTGACGGCCATAACGCGGTTAATCTTGGATCAATAGTTCGTTTTGAAGATCCAAAAGGCAATGAAAAAGAATATGTGATTGTCGGCCCGCAAGAGGCCGATCCAATCGCCGGTAAAATTTCCAATGAATCACCGATTGGCAGGGCTTTTTTAGGCGCCAAAGTGGATGATAAAATCAAAGTACACACACCGGCCGGGGTAAATGAATATAAAATTTTACAGATTTCTTAATTAAATATGGAACAACAATCTTTAGAAGAAAAAGATCGTTTGATTAAATTGGCTGTATTTAAAGAAAGCGATCAAAATCCTTATCCAACTAAAGTGTTGGAGGCGATTTCTGTCGCCCAAGCGTTGGAAAAAAAGGAAAAAAATAATGTGGTTGTACACGGTCGATTAGTATCCAAACGACTGATGGGCAAATTATGTTTTTTGCGCGTTAAAGACGCGACTGGTGTCATGCAGTTGGCAGTTTCCGAAGAAACGTTCGGCAAAGAACGGTTTAAATTTTTTGTAAAAAATTATGATATGGGTGATTTCGTGGAAGTTAAGGGCGAGACATTCATCACCCATAAAGGCGAAAAAACAATTTTAGTTAAAGAATATAATCTTTTGAGCAAAGCACTTTTGCCGTTGCCGGAAAAATTTCACGGTTTGACTGATATTGAGGCGCGCTATCGCCAACGTTATCTGGATTTGTTAGCCAATCCGGAATCAACGCGAATCGCTCAAGTTCGCAGTAAAATTGTACAAGAAATTAGAAATTATTTTGATGCTTTGGGATTTTACGAGGTGGAAACACCGATTTTACAATCTTTATACGGCGGCGCTTTGGCCAAGCCGTTTACCACCCACCACAACGCGTTGGATGTGGATTTGTATTTGCGCGTCGCGCCGGAGTTGTATTTAAAACGTCTGATTGTCGGCGGGTTTGAAAAAGTCTATGAAATTGCTCGTTGTTTTAGAAATGAAGGTATTGACAATAATCATAATCCGGAATTTACGCAGATTGAATTTTATTGGGCATATGCCAACTATAACGACTTAATGGATCTGATGGAAGATTTATTGCCAAAAATTATTAAAGTCGCTGGTTTGAATTTAAAATTTATCGTAGGGGACAAAGAAATTGATTTTACACCGCCTTATCCGCGTTGTACCATGCGCCAATTGATTTTGGATTATGTCAATCTGGATATTGAAGATTATCCGGATCAAGCGTCAATTTATAAAAAAGCCCAATCGTTAAAAATTAATGATATAGATAAAAAATACGGACGAGGCAAGATTATTGATGAAATTTATAAGGTTCATGTTCGCCCCCATATCATCAATCCATTGTTTATGATCGATCATCCGGTAGAACTTTCTCCGTTGGCTAAACAGAAAGAGAGCGACGCGAGATATGTGGAACGGACGCAGCTTTTGTGCGTTGGGGGAAATGAATTGTGTAATGGATTTTCGGAGTTAAATGATCCGCTTGAACAAGAACAACGTTTTAAAGAACAAGAACGGTTGTCAGAGGCCGGCGATGACGAAAGCATGCCGTATGACGCGGATTTTGTAACGGCTCTCAAACATGGTATGCCGCCTACGGCTGGTTTAGGTATGGGCATTGATCGATTAATTAAATTATTGACCAATTCTAAAAATCTAAAAGAAGTTATTTTGTTTCCAACTCTAAAAAATCAATCATTATGACCAAAGTCATGGTATTTGGCACGTTTGATATTTTGCATCCTGGACACAATCACATGCTTAAAGAAGCCAAACAATACGGCGAGGAATTGATAGTGGTAATTGCCAGAGATGATAATGTAAAAAAAGCAAAAGGAAGATTGCCAAAAAACAACGAGAAACAACGTTTAACCAATTTAAAAAAATTAAAGTTGACTGATAAAATTTGCTTGGGCAATTTACATAATAAATATAAAATCATTGATGAAGAAAAACCAGATATTATCGCCTTGGGTTATGATCAGAAAACCTATGTGGATGATTTAACTGATCACATTGATAACAATGTGCAGATTGTCCGTTTAGCGCCGTACAAACCGGAAATTTATAAGAGTTCTAAATTACGATACGAAGTATTATAATTTTTTTATGTTAGATATAAAATTTATTCGCGAAAACAAGGAGTCGGTGTTGATCAACTGTAAAAATCGTCGTATAAATTGCAATTTGGAAGAATTGTTCGTTTTGGATGATGAACGGAAAGGTCTGCTGAAAAAGATTGAGGATTTACGCGGTAAACGAAACCTGATGTCTAAAGAAAAACCAAATGAAGAAGGGATTTTTTTGTCGCGTAAATTGGGCATGGAAATAAAACAGTTGGAAGACATTCTTAAAAATATTGAGAGTAAATTAAGAGATGTATTGTATACAGTGCCTAATATGACGCATCCGGATAGCCCAATAGGCGAGGAGGCGGATTATAAAGTACTATATCTTAATAAGCCGGCGGTTAAATTTGATTTTATTCCGAAAGATCACGAAGAATTATTGATCAATTTAGATCAGATAGATTTTGAACGTGGCGCTAAAGTGGCCGGCTCTAAATTTTATTTTTGGAAAAATCAGCTAGTGCGTTTAAATTTAGCTTTAATCAACTATGGTTTGGATATTGTATCTCAACATGGCTATAAACTATTGGAAACTCCGGATGTGGCTAATGCCAAAATTATGGAAGGCAGCGGATTTAATCCGCGTGGTTCAGAAAGTCAAATTTATGGAATTAAGGATACTGATTTAAGTTTGGTAGGCACAGCTGAAATAACCGTTTTAGGATATCATGCCGACGAGATTCTAAATTTAACGGACGGCCCATTAAAATACGCCGCTCTATCGCATTGTTTTAGAACAGAGGCTGGCACTTATGGTAAATCCAGCAAGGGTTTGTATCGCGTTCATCAATTTACCAAATTGGAGATGTTTGTATTTTGCCGGCCTGAGGAAAGTGAAAAAATGCATCAGGAATTATTGAAAATTGAGAAAGAAATAGTTAATGGGCTGGGTTTACCTTTTCGTGTAATTGATATTCCAACCGGCGATTTGGGAGGCCCGGCTTACCGCAAATATGATTTGGAGGCCTATATGATTATGAAAGCCAGCGAAAAATCTAAGACACAAGGTGACTATGGTGAAATTACCAGTACCAGCAATTGTACCGATTATCAGGCTCGACGTTTAAATATAAAATATAAAGACGATATTGGGAACACTAAATTTGTTCATACTTTAAATGGGACCGCAGTTGTGTTAAGCCGCTTTCCTTTGGCAATTGTGGAAAATTATCAGCAAGCTGACGGTAGTATAATAGTGCCGGAGGTTTTGAGAAAATATTGCGGATTTGAACGGATAAGCCATCATTTCTAAATTTTAATTCGCCAGCCGGCGAACTAAGTTTCATGCATACTTGGGTGGAAATTAGTAAAAAGGCGATTGAATATAATATTAAACAAATCCGCCAACTTATTGGGCCGGATGTTTTATTGATGCCGGTGATCAAAGCAAATGCTTATGGGCATGGGTTTTTAGAGATTGCCAAGATTTGTCAGCAGAATCGAGAAGTGAATAGGATATGTGTAGTTAATTCCGATGAGGCCTTACAGTTAATAAATCATGGCATCAACAAACCAATTCAAATTCTTTCCTTCTATGATTTTGATGAGAATATTTTGCTAAAATTAGCTAATTTACTATACGCCTTTGGCGACGGTGGACAAATAATTTTTCCGCTCTATACTTTAGAACAAGCCAAAATTTTAAACAAAATAGGGGATAAGGCAAAAATCAATGTCAAAGTACATCTTAAAATTGACATTGGCGCTTCTCGGATTGGAATTTTACCATCTGATTTAAAAGATTTTATCAGGCGAATAAAAAAATATAAATATTTGGAAATAGAAGGTGTATTTGGGCATTATTCTTCCAGTGAGGAAAACAAAAGAGTTACTTTGCGGCAATTAAAAATATTTAAGACCGCCTTAGCCGTTTTGAATGACTTAGGCATAAATCCGTCAATTAAACATT
>CAYHSR010000002.1:0-23296 GCA_964359335.1 uncultured Gammaproteobacteria bacterium
TGGACTTCCAAACAGTCGGTTTTAGAAAGGGAATTATAGCCGTAATATAGCAACCCGGAATATTTTTTGTTTGGTCGGAACAATTCCTGATTTGTCCAGGTGGTAGCGAAGATATTCACTTTACAGCGATATAATCCTTTTAGTAACTTTAATTGTTGGGCGATATCTACATCCAAGTTCGCGGTTTTTAAACCGGTTTTGGCTCCTTTTCCTTGTCCTTTTTTAACTCGGCCAACTATGGTAATATTTATGGCCATAAAAATTCATTTCTTCAGCTGTGGCATAAGTGATAAATTTTGCGGTTTATCCGCCACTCAAGAGATTTTATTTCCGCAACAGTTTATCTAAATACTTGGCAATAATATCAAATTCCAAATGGACCGCTTCGCCAACTTTTTTTCTTCCCAGAGTGGTGTGCGTTAAAGTGTAATCTACTAATGAAATAGTAAACCAGTCCGATGTTGTTTTTACTACGGTTAAACTAATTCCATCAACCGCCACCGAACCTTTGTCAGCTATGTATTTGGTAAATTTTTTAGGAAAAGTTATTTTATAAATTTTAGAATCACCTTTTTTAATTATGTCTATAATTTTTCCTTTTGTATCCACATGTCCGGTAACAAGATGTCCATCTAAAAAGTCGGTGAGTTTTAACGATCTTTCCAAATTAACTATCAGTGGATAATTGTCGGAGAAATATGTTCTGTCTAATGTTTCCGGCATCAGTTCAGTGGTATAATTATTTTTGCCCAAATTTTTGACTGTTAAGCAGACGCCGTTAGTTGAGATCGAATCGCCCGATTTTATTTTCCAACCATTCGGTTTAGAAATAGTTAAAAATAAACAACCGTTTTTAGTTTGTCTTTTTTCAATTTTAGCGATTGCGGAAATTATGCCGGAGAACATAACTGTCTATATTATTAGTCTTTAGATAGATCAATTATATCAAACAAGCCATTTTTTAGCAATAAGATGGACAATTTTATTTTTTTTTGGTATAGTTGATTTATTAAAGAAAGTTTAATCGTTGAATTATAATCATCATGTCAGCAGAACAATTGTCATCAAATAATGAAATCAAACAAACAGAGGTGAGTATGCGAGCGTCCGGATTGTATTTGTTATTGATTGATTATTTTAACGTTCATCGCG
This sequence comes from uncultured Gammaproteobacteria bacterium, assembly GCA_964359335.1. GTDB lineage: Bacteria > Patescibacteriota > Patescibacteriia > Magasanikbacterales > GWA2-37-8 > CAYHSR01. The sequence goes on from CAYHSR010000002.1 coordinate 1,153, forward strand.
ATGAAGTTTTGCAAAATGGCGATTTCCAGTATCGTTTAGGTCCAGATGAAAGAGTTAGTTATTCAACTGATGGCAAAAATTGGAAGAGTTTTACAGGTATAACTGATTTAAGTTTATCAACAGTAACTCTATCACCCGCCCAAGTTATTGTTTTAGAAAGATATAAGAAAGAAAAAGATGAAACAACATACAATAGACAGAGAGATGTGAATATTTTACGAGCTGGTATAGGACAAAGCAAAGAAAGAAAAAATGAAAGTTTGATATTGTTTATTCCACATGCCCAAAATCCCTACCGCGAGGCCTTGATCGAAAATGGCATTAGTGATCCAGAAAGACAAGATATTACAGTCAATCTTTCGGAAATATTACAGCAAGACGCTGATACATATCGTCTAGCAGGCTTAGATAGCTGGGCCGACAATATTACATCCAAAACAGAACAATTAATTCAATTGTTTCCAGAAAAATTTGAAATTATCAAAAGAGAAATAGAGGATGGCGCTATCCCGATATTTATGCCCGGCAAACAAACACAGAAAGAAACGACCATTGATGAATTGGCTCGAAAACTTAAACCTGTGTGGAAAAGAATTAGTTACAACCAAGAAGTGAAAAATACTGATATTTGGGGTTATATGGTCACCTTAGCCGATAATTTAGTCGCTGATCTGCCAGAAAATCCATATATTAATTTAATCAAACCAACGCAAAAAACAGATACGAGGACTATCAAGAAAACAAGAAACGAACAACTTTCTGAACTTGTAATCATCAATATTGAACGTAAGCAAAATGGTCGGCAGTCGGTTGATGCGATATTACCTTATGAATATGCCGCTCTGCAAGCTATATTTACTGATAGATTAGAGAAAGACGATAGAAATCTACCAAATATTTCCCCGCTTGACAAAACAACGTATACTAGATTTATTTCTTTGCCGGCTTCTTCAATGGATTGTGTGCCCTCCGGTTCTTTTCGTGGGGAATCTTCTCAGTTGAGTTTCAGTAGGAGTAGCGCCACAATATTTGCTGAAATTTACGGTTTTCGTTTCTCTGTGCGAGTAGAGATTAAGAAAAAAATATGAGCGCAAAAAGAGGTAAAATAAATTCACTATGAAAAATAAAACCAAGCTACGCACAGGCGGACCGCGAGGAGATTCTGGTGTTATGGTAAAATTTGGGCCGTTTGAGACAACTTACACAGGCAGGATTTTTTCCATTAAAAAAAGAGACGTTATATTTCCAGACGGCTCAAAGCAGTCGCACGAATATTGTCAGCGGTTTAATTCGGTGACGGTTTTGCCGTTTGATGTCCAAGGTAAACTGTTGTTAACTCGCGAGGTGCGAATTGGCCAGAAAGTACGCACGCAGTGGTTTGTGCCTTGCGGTAAAATTGACGATGGCGAAACTCCTCGCCAGTCAGCCCAGCGGGAGATGAGAGAAGAAAGCGGTTATCGGGCCGAAACTTTAAAGTTAATTTCCAAACGTGGACCAAACAGCGAATATTTTATTTGGGATATGTATTTATTCGCGGCTAAAGATTTAGTTAAAGATCCATTAGCCGGCGGTGATGAACATTTTCCAATTCAAGTTGTACCGACGCCATTGGCTAAAGCGGTTGAGATGGCTATGGCCGGAACGATTGAAAATGAGTATATTGCCATTCAAATTATTAGATTTGAGTATCTGGTTAAAAACGGGTTGTTTAAGTGGTGAGCGATATATTATGTTTTTTCTATTTTTGGTTTATTTTTTATTTTTCGCGTTTTTGGCCTATAAAAACTTCCGTCTTGCCGTCGGTCTTTTTATTATTCTCTTGCCAGCCTATTTAATTCGTTTTAATATCGGCCAATTTCCAACTACCATATTAGAGGTTGGTTTTTTTAGTTTATTTTTGATTTGGCTGTTTAAATTCGCGCGTCAAGATCTAAAAGTAATACATAAATTTTTCATTTTTCATTTTATTTCATCGCGTTCAATAAATATTTTTTTTATTTTCGTGGCCGTTTTTTTAGTTTCTTCAATTATAGCGATTTTTACCAGCTGGGATTTTATTCCGGCTTTGGGAATTTGGCGAGCGTATTTTTTAGAGCCGATTATTTTGTTTTTTATCTTGCTTGGTCGTCAGGAGCAGATAAAAACTAAACAATTAGCATGGTTCTTAATTTTATCAAGCTTAAGTATTATTGTCTATGCAATTTGGCAGAAATTTACCGGTTTTGGCATTGCCACCGCTGAATGGACAGCCGAGGCCACTCGCCGTTCCACAGCTTTTTTTAGTTCGCCCAACGCGGTAGGATTATATCTGGCGCCGATTTTTATGTTATTGCCGATTTTGTGGAATAAAAAAAATCGTTGGTTGATTATATTTATCGCGATTTTGATGTTATTGGCTTTGTATTTTACCAAATCACAAGGGGCATGGATCGGTTTAGTCGCGGGTGTAATCGTTTTAGTTTTTTTGCTTGGTTATAAAAAGATATCGGTGGCAGTGGTATTTTTGGGAGTTGTGTTAACCTTGATTATTCCGACCATGCGTTCGGCGGTTTTGTTTCAGGATCACGCCAGTCAAAATCGTTTGATTTTATGGAATCAATCATGGACATATCTAACTCATTCACCAACTAATTTTATTTTCGGCGCTGGCCTGCGTCAATTTTATGATAAAATTCAAAAACCGACGTATGATTTGAAAAGGATAGAACGTCATATTTATCCGCATAATATATTCTTGAATTTTTGGACTGAAATCGGTCTGTTTGGAATGTTATCATTTGCTGGCATGTTATGTTCTTTATTTTATTTAACTTTAAAAATCAGAAAAAATGATTTGGTTTTGGGTTTCGGTTTATTCGTGGTTTTGACTGTCATTTTAATTCACGGTTTGGTTGATGTGCCGTATTTTAAAAATGATTTAGCAATGTTATTTTGGATAATTATCGCCGTCATTGTTAACGAAGCAAGACGAAGCGAAGCAGTTTGGCTCAAACAATAGCAGTAGTATGCGTATTTTTATCAAAGTTAAATCACGGTCATATCAAGAAAAGGTTGAAAAGATTGACAAGAATCATTTTGTTGTTTGGGTTAAAGAACCGCCGGCTAAAGGATTGGCCAATAAGGGGGTAGTCAAAGTATTGGCGGATTATTTTGGTGTGTCGCAATATGATGTCCGATTAGTCTCTGGTTTCACTTCGTCCAATAAATTGGTGGAGATCAAAAAAATTTGATATACTATTCTTACTCATAACTCAAATCTTGTAACTCAATACTTACAAATATTGAGTTACGAGTTATAAGTTTTGCGTATTGAGCGTATGGATAATATCTTCTTACAAATTAGCGTGTTAATGGGCATAACCGTTTCAATCGCTTTTATAATGCGCTTATTGCGCCAGCCGTTGATCGTGGCATACATTATTGCCGGAGTGATTGCCGGTCCATTATTTTTAAATTTAGTCGCAGGCGGTCAAGATTTTTTTCGAACTTTTGCCGAGTTCGGAATTGTTTTGCTTTTATTTATTGTTGGTTTGAGTTTGAATCTCGGTTATATTAAAAAAGTTGGCAAGGCCGTATCGGTTGGCGGTTTGATGCAGTTTATTTTGACTTTTGGTTTGGCTTTTTTGTTATTGCAGTTGACTGATTTTAATTTGCTGAGCGCGTTATTTATTTCCGTAGCTGTTTCTTTTTCCAGCACAATTATCGTTATTAAAATGTTAGCGGATAAAAGAAACGTGGAATCTGTTTATGGTCGTTTTACCATTGGTTTATTGCTCGTTCAAGATATTATTGCGGTTGGTATTATGATTTTTTTAAATACAGCCAGCGAAAGCGAATCGGTTTGGTATCAGACCGTCTTACAAACCGGTGCTAAAGGTTTGTTGTTAGTGGGAACGGTATTTTTGATGTCACGGTATTTACTTCCGCATTTGATTGATAAAATTGCCAAGTCCGGTGAATTACTTTTTATTTTTACCATTGCTTGGTGTTTTGGTATCGCCAGTTTGGTATATTGGTCGGGTTTTAGTGTGGAGATTGGCGCGATCATTGCCGGTATTTCGTTGGGCGCGTCGCCTTACCAACCGGAAATAAGCAGTCGTTTGCGTCCTTTGCGCGATTTTTTTATTATTTTATTTTTTATTGTTTTGGGTAGCGAATTACAGTTGGGTGATCTTCGGCGAGCGATTTGGCCGGCCTTACTTTTATCAGCCTTTGTTTTAGTAGTTAAACCGATTATTCTTTATTTCATCATGCGATTTTTAAAATATACCCGTCGTAATTCATTTTTAGCCAGCATCACCGCCGGTCAAGTCAGTGAGTTTAGTTTTATTCTAATTTTCAGCGCGGTTGGATTGGGATATTTGGCCGGCATTGAGTTAGCGATACTAACAATAGTGGCTTTAATCACAATAATTATTTCTTCTTATTTAATCACTTATAATGAAAAATTGTATTCATTAATTTTGCCATTATTAAATAAATTTGGCATTGACGAGAATCGCCATATCAAGGAAGAAGATATTAAAAATTTTCCGGTTTGGATTTTTGGTTATCATCGTTTGGGTTGGAAAGTTTGTGAGGCGTTGGCGGAAAAGAAAGTTAAATTTGCGGTGGTTGATTTTGACCCGGAAGCAATTGCCAAATTAATACATCGTGGTATTCCCGCTTATTTTGGTGATGCCTCGGATGTGGAATTTTTGGCTGAATTGCCATTGAAGCAAGCGAGGTTGATAATTTCAACTTTACCGGAAGCAGATGACCAACGAGCTCTTATTTCTTTTGTGCGACAACATTCAAACTCAATTCATATTATCGCCAGTTTGTATCATACTGAACATTTGGAGGAACTATATAAAGTCGGAGCGGACTATGTGATGATGCCTCACATGTTGGGTGGGCAATGGATTGCCGAGGTGCTAAAAGATCATCCTTGGAATAAAACCACATTCAAAAGAATTCGTGATGAACAGAAAGAGGAAATGAAGTTAAGATTTACGGCCGACACGCATGAGTGAAAAATTTATTCTTCAAAATTTAAAAAATCTCACCATAATATTTGGGTGAGATTTTTTTTAAAAATTCCGAAAGTTTCGTATTGTCGGGGTTGTGGGACGTTGTTGGAACATATCTGGTTTCCTTGTCATGAAAGAGAGATGGTTAATTTTGTATCCAGTGCTTTAGCAATTTTTTCCATGAAAATTAATGATGGATTATAGCTTCCAGATTCAAGGCGTGCAATTGCAGACTGTTTGGTTCCGGTTTTATGTGCAAGAACTGCTTGAGTAAACCCTTTAGATAACCGCTTTTCGATGATAGTTTGCGCTAACATAAACTCCGGACCAAGTTTTTGATAAACCTCACGAGTCGCTTTATCTTTAAGAAGTTGCTCTTTAATTTTTGTATAAGATTTCATAATGTTTATACTATAACATATACGTTATATTTTGTCAAGTGTCAATAATTTTTGCTGAGCAACAACTATTTCCTTTTGAGGAATTTTTTGAGATTTTTTAACAAATCCATGCAAGACTACTGCCCTATTACCACCAAACGCATAAATCAAACGAATTTCCTGTTGGCCTCTAATCCGTAATTCAAATAATTTATGTCCAATATTTTTACTATGTGGCATTCCCAACTGATTTCCAAAACGCTCCAATAAATCGACAGTGCGTAAAACTTTAGCGATAGTTGGTTTTTCCAGTTTTGTTAAAAATATTTCTACTGCCTCATCAAAAAATATAACCTCCATACATTGAATTGATTACAAGGTTTTGTCACAACATATCTATAAAATATATTATACCAAAAATCGCCGTGATTGGCGATTTTGTTTTTGTCGGGGAGACAGGACTTGAACCTGCGGCCTTCTGGTCCCAAACCAGACGCTCTAGCCAACTGAGCTACACCCCGTTTTAGTGCCGAGGGCGAGGATCGAACTCGCGACACGTAGATTTTCAGTCTACTGCTCTACCACTGAGCTACCTCGGCATAATTGTGGACCCAAAGGGATTCGAACCCTTGACCCTCTGCTTGCAAAGCAGGTGCTCTAGCCAGCTGAGCTATGGGCCCTTTAATAACACGGATAATTATACAAATAATTAACAAAAAAGTCAATCAGTGATATTAAAAAGAGAAAATTCATCAGCAGGAATTGACATATTTGTTTTAATAATGTAGTATAATACTCGTTAGTTTATAATTTTTTAGTTTTTTATTACTTACGGGTAGAGATGCGCGGGTATCGTATAATGGTTATTATGCGTCCTTGCCAAGGACGAAATGGCGGTTCGATTCCGCTTACCCGCTCGAGTAATTCAAGATTAAAGATTTCAGACATTATATCGCGGGGTAGAGCAGTCAGGCAGCTCGTCGGGCCCATAACCCGAAGGTCGTTGGTTCAAATCCAACCCCCGCAACAAAGAAAACTCAACCAAAATAATGGTTGAGTTTTTGATTTTTGACGCTTATTATAAGATAATTAATTATTCCCCAACTCTTTCCGATAATGATGCGCGTACATTTCCCAAAGCGACAAAAACAGCGCGGTGATAATCGGGCCGATGAGAAAACCGGAAATGCCAAATAGAATTATTCCGCCTAATGTTGAGAAAAGGATTAGTAATGGAGGGATGTTGGCATCTTTGCCGACGATAATCGGCCGTAATAAATTATCAATCGTACTGATAATTAAAACGCCAAATAGGAGAATAAAAATTCCTTGCCAAGTATTTCCCAGAATCAACATAACAATAGCCGCCGGCAACCAGACGATTGAGGAGCCGATGCCAGGAACAATGGATGAAAGTATCATAATAACCGCCCAGATTATCGCGCCTTCAATTCCGGCAACCCAGAACATTAAGCCGCCGAGTGTGCCTTGAATCATTCCGATCAATAGTGTGCCTTTAATCGCCGCCTTGGCAGTGGCGGTGAATTTTTGATAAAGCATTATTTCGTTTTTATCGCCGAGAGGGCTTAAGTACATCAATTTTTTAAGAAATTTTTCGCCGTCGCGGATAAAATAAAATAAAGTGTAGAACATAATCAACATCATGGCAAAAAATATCACCGAATTTTGCGTGATAGTCTTGATACTGTTGAATAAATAGGCGGTAACTGTTTTGGCTATCTCACTGACTTTGGTGACAATTATTTGCCTATCTATGTTTAAAGATTCGGTAAGTGGGTTATTTTGCGCCCAGGTAATTGTGTCCTCTACATTTTTTATCAATTGACTTTTTTGATTATTAACCGAAGAATAAATGTCAATGGATTCCTTAATCAACAAACTACTTATGGTGGCGAGCGGGATTACGATAATTATAAAAACCAACAATAGCGTAATCAGCACGCTTACATTTTCCAATTTTATTTTAGCTTTAAGTTTTTTATAAATCGGATAAAATAAACTGGCGATGATGGCCGCCCAAAAAATCGGCAGAGCGAACGGCTTGATCAGATAGAGAAATATAATTGAACTGATTCCTAATATTCCGAAGAATACGATATTGCGCAAGCGAGAGAAGTCCATAGACGTAATGAAAAATGAATAAATAAAAAATTTGTTACTTATATTTTAGCTTAGAATGACTATTTAATCAACCCCATTTTTGGCATAAAAGATTTCTTTGATCATACCTTTTGGTACGACTTGAAATAGAAGCAATAATCCGCCATAAATTATTACACCGTATAATATAGAAATTAACACATGCTGACTGGGGAGCAGATATACGGCGGAGGCCATTATGGCCGAGGCGATTACAATCTTAAAAAAGATAAAAAATGATGGAATGAATTTGGTCTGTCTGATAGCAACGGCCGTTAGACAGACGCCGGCGTAAATCTCGGCTAATACGGACACCAATACAGCGCCCCACAGACCATACATTGGAATAAAGATAAAAAATAAAATTAAAGAGACGATGGCGTCGCTGATGTAAATCCACAAAGTTTTTTTTTGCCGACTCATGGATAGAATAACATGGCCGAATATCAACCCAAAAAAGATTCCTAGTAATCCTAAACATAAACATTGCAAAATCAAGCCGGAGGCCGTAAATTCATTTCCAGCCACCAACGTAATAATTGGCGTGGCCAGCGCGCCGATGCCAAAAATCATCGGTATAAACAGGATAGTCATTAGATCAAAAGTGTTTTGCGTTCTTTTTTGAAATAATTTTTCTTCTTGAGTATTATAGGTATAGGCCAACAAAGGCATCAATGTGCCAACAATCAGCGCGATTAGCTGAACAATAATATCTAATACCCTAAAAGCGGCGCCATATAATCCGACCTCAGTTTGGTTGACATACAGTGGCAGAATTACCCGATCGCCTTGCAGATAAATAGCATTAAAGATAATGGCCATTGTCAACGGCCACATGTGAGCGTAAATTTTTGGCAAATATGATTTTTCTATAAAAAATTTTACTCCATCGCTTTTAATCCACAAATAAAAAGTGAGCGCGCTGGCCGCGATAGTTATCATCAGCATCATTGGCAGAAAATAATAATTACCTTTCATCAGTAAAATTAAGCCAACCACCAAGACTATCCGACTTAAAAATTCGGCCATGGCCGGAATACCCATCTTTAATTTTTGTTGATAATAGCCCCAAAATACTTGGTTGATGGAAACAAAAAAGAAAGATAATGATAAAATGGTTGCTGCCATTTTTATGGCAAAAGTATAAGGGAACAGCCAGATAATTAGGGTGGAACCGCCGTTAAAAATTAAGCCGGTAAAAAATCTAAGAGTGAAAAGAGTGTTGAGTATTTTTTTCTGGTCAAATTTTGGGTTAGAGAGTAGACTGGAGGTGCTTACCGTAAAACCAAAGTCGCTTAAAACAGCGATAAATTGCATAAAGCTTACAGCGGTCGTATACCAGCCAAATTTTTCTACACCCAAATGACGAGTCAAAATCGCGACAGCGATCAAACCCAAAAAAGTGCTGCCGCCTTTGCCGATAATTTGCCAGATGGTGTTGCGGGCAATTTTTGCGGTGAGAGACATATAGTTTTAAGTATATCATTTTTAACCAAAAAAGTTTAGAGACTAATTAAGACAAAATGGATTTTGTGGTATAATATCCAATACTATGAAATTATCTAAATATTATTTAATTTTATTCTCAATTTTACTAATCAGCGGTTTTTTAGGCCATGATTCAGCCAATGGGGCGGTTGAACATCCGGATTTTAATGATGCCGGTTATTCCGCTCAATATTATAGTCAATCAATTCCCGACCCAATCCAACTGGAGGCCGGAAGCAGTAGAGATGTAATTGTCAGATTTAAAAATATTGGCGAGAAAACTTGGAGTGCCAACAGTTATAATTTTATTTCCACTTATACTTTTAATGACAAATACCGTTCCAGCCAGTTTGCTAATTCCGGTTGGCTGTCTGATAGCCAGCCGGCGAAGTTAGTCAAAGATACCAAATTTGGCGAAATTGGCGAGTTTAAAATTAGATTGACCGCGCCAAACAAAATTGGAGACTACAGAGAAGAATTTTATTTGGCTTCGGAAAATAATTCTTGGATAAAGGGTGGATATTTTTTTCTTAAATTGAATGTTGTCAAACCGGAGATTGTAGTATCATCACCAAGTAGTACTTTGATCAAAGCCAATGAAAAATTAAAAATTAAAAATGAAAAATCTGATTTGACTTCCACATCAATCATCACATCGACCAAGAGCAATCATAGCGCTGAGATAATTTTCGTCAGCCAAAAAAGTATCACCGCAAGCGCGGGCGAGACGATTAATTTACAGATTAAATTAAAAAATAGCGGTCTAAAATTCTGGAATGGTTATCAGTGGCGTTTGTTTGGCGTATATAATAATTCTGGTCTGGCAGACGATGTAGTAGTTAGTTATCAAGATTGGTTAACAGACAAAAAAATTCTATCTTCCAACGAAGTCATTGCGTCTGATAAAGATATAGATCTGAATTTTTATCTACGCGCGCCTCATATTAAAGGCGATTACAAAATTAAATTTCAGTTGGTATCAGAGTCGCGTAATATTATTGATTCCAATTTGGATCTAATGGTTAAAGTCGCTAACACTGCCGGTGAAGATTATACACCGGATTTAAAAGCTCCCGATAGGGATAGTGTTGGTTTGGTCGAAGAGCCAGCGATACGGATTGGTCTATATACATTAGACGAACCAGTTAAAGTAAAATCAAATTTTCAATACGCGATTTTTAGCGGGAATGAGCCAAAGGGTTATTTAGAACAAAATGTTGTCGCATCTCTTAATTATACCAATGGCAAATATTATTATGCTGATAAAAATTTAAGTTTTAGTTCGCCTGAACCGATTAAATTAAAAGCAATAGATAATAATAGTTATTTTGAAATAGTCAATTATATTCGGACAATTAACTGGCGGTCAGGTGTTAATTACAATAAATATCGGGGAAATTTGGAAATTAAATTTTCCACCAACAAAAAATTGCCTTACGCGGTTAACGAGTTGCCTTTGGATGATTATGTTAAGGGGATTGCCGAGACCGATAATTTATCTAATGTCGAATATATTAAGGCGGTTTTAGTGGCGGCGCGCAGTTATGCCTATTACGCGATAAATCACGGTACAGCCAAAGATCAGCGGACGTTTGATGTTTACGCCACAACCTATGATCAATTATATTTGGGCTATAATTCAGAAGTAATTATGCCCAATGTGGTCAGAGCTGCTATAGATACGTATGGCCAGATGGTAACTTATCAGAGTGAGGTAGTTACCACCCCTTATTTTGGCCATAGCGATGGCAGCACTAGAACTTGGGGCGAAGTTTGGGGTGGAGCCGAAAAGCCATGGTTAAAGCGAGTAGAGGCCAAATATGATAATGGTTTGAGTATGTATGGCCATGGCGTTGGTATGTCAAACCGTGACGCCAGTTTTAGAGCGGTAAAAGATGGCTGGAATTATAAACAGATTTTGAAGTATTATTATACCGGAGTGGAAGTGGAACAAATTTATTAATGGTCATTTTGAAATCTTATTATGAAATTTTCTATCCTCGGATGCCAGGTCTAAAAGTAATCGGCGGAGTTCGTGCGGATGAGAGACGTTTTCCATTTTAAATTTTGGAATTGAACCAGCAGTTTGAATATCCACATTGCCATAATTGAAAATTGAAGCAAAAAATCCGCGCACTTCGGAAGAAACATCTTGAATTTGATATAAATCAACCTCGGCAATTTTACGAGCGAAGAGAGTTATTTGATTGACATCAATCATCCGGTCGTTGGTGATAATATGTATATCCAGATAGAATTCCACGAATGAAGTGTATAAAAATAACATGACTGATAAATAGTAGACACTGGCCAGCAGAACCGACAAGGTATAAGCGACATTACTAGACAATAGACTAGGAAATAAATTTTGGATGAGCCAGTAGAGGGCGATAGGGACCAATAACAAAATAATAAAGAATAGAATTGTCGGCACATAGGTAATAAAATGCCGTCGGACTTTGGCCGTTATTTTTTCGTAATTTTTAGTGTGGATTAAATTGTGGATAGTCATACCAGTTGTAAGTTACAAGTCATCATTATTAAAAAGTAGTCGTGCCGCTAAACCAACTACTGTCAAATATCGTGATCATTTGCGTCCAATCAACTCCTTGTAATAAAGAAAAAGTAAAGAAGAAGATTGTCAAAGTTATAATCAGCGTGATCAGAGTCATAAAAAAACTGGATAGAGTGTAAGACGCGGTCGCAAAAATATGACCGATATTTATAATCGAAAAAATCGTAAAGATTATTAGAAATCCGAAGTAGAGAAAGAGAAAGAGGTAGAGAGGGACACTAACCATAGTGAATTTTATAATTTTATAATTTTTAAATAATTTCCAATTTTTAAACCAAAACATCTAACAACTTTTGGATATTTTACTAAATATCAGAGTCAATTCATGTGCTTCTTTCCAATATAGTCGACATTCTGTGATTTTATCTTTATTTGCAATTGCTAACATTCTTAACCAGTGTTTAGTTTCATTGGCTTCTTTTTGGCTTATGCAAATTTTATTTCTAAAATCCTTTTTTGAACTGGCTTGGTTCGCCTCCATATAATTAGCGCCAATACTGGTAGCCGATCTCACAATCTGAGAAATTAATTGATTATTAATTGTATTTTTTATTAAAGAATTGCATAAAATTATTATATTTTCTCCAAATTTAGCTGTTCGTTCCTCCAAATCATACAGCATATGTTTAAAAATTTGAGTTTAAAAATTATTTAAAAATTAAAAATTTAAAAATTTCACAGCAGGGTTTGCGTTTTCGGTATTTCAACCCCCAAATGCCGATAAGCGGCGTGTGTAGCTTTTCTCCCGCGCGGTGTTCTTTCTAAAAATCCCAATTGTAGTAAGAACGGTTCATAAACGGTTTCAATCGTATCCATTTCTTCGCTGATCGTGGCGGCGATAGTATTAAGCCCAACTGGTCCGCCAGCAAATTTTTCTATAATTGCTTTAAGCAATCTCCGATCAATCTCATCCAACCCTAGATGATCAATGGCCAACATAGTTAAGGCCTGATTAGCAAGGTCTGTATCTATTTTACCATCGGATTTAACTTGCGCGTAGTCGCGCAGTCGTTTTAATAATCGATTGGCAATTCTCGGAGTTCGTCGCGAGCGTTTGGCGACCAATTCGCTGGCTTCTGGCTGAATTTCCACCGCTAAAATTTTAGCATTGCGTTTTAGAATGGTTTTTATATCCTCATCTTCATAAAATTCCAAGTGGAAGGTGTGGCCGAAGCGGTCGCGCAAAGGGCCGGAGATAGAACCAAATCTAGTAGTCGCGCCAATCAAGGTAAATTTGTTAAGCGGCATCCGCAGACTGCGGGCCGCCGGTCCTTTGCCAATGATAATATCTAACGCGTAGTCTTCCATAGCCGGATACATTACTTCTTCAATAGTTTTGTTTAGACGATGAATTTCATCAATAAATAAAATATCGCCGTCTTGCAGATTGGATAAAATAGCGGCCAGATCGCCAATTTTTTCTAAGGCCGGACCAGAGGTAATTTTAATGTTGCTATTCATCTCTTTGGCAATAATATGCGCCAGAGTGGTTTTGCCAAGGCCAGGATTGCCATACAATAAGACATGTTCAATCGGTTCATTGCGCTGTTTGGCGGCCTGCATGGAAATAATTAAATTGTCTTTAATTTTATTTTGCCCGACGAAGTCAGTCAGCTTTTGCGGACGCAAAGTGATGTCAAAGCCGGTTTCGTCATCATCGGTAGACTGTGGTTTTGTTAGCCGGTTATTTGATTGATCAGAAGCTATCATATATGGTAATATTATAGTGGAAAGTTGAAATAATGTCTAATTTAGTTGTCAATTATAATGTCTAAAACAGCGATTATAATCGGCGCGGGGCCAGCCGGTCTGACAGTGGCCTATGAACTTTTAAAACGCACCAATATTAAGCCGATTATTTTTGAGATGGATGATTGTGTAGGAGGAATTTCCCGGACTATTAATTATAAAGGTAATCGGCTAGATATCGGCGGCCATCGTTTTTTTTCCAAATCAGACCGAGTAACGCGTTGGTGGCAAAATATTATGCCTGTCCAGACGGAAATGGCTAATCCGGAAAAAATTGATAAAGTAATGCTTGTCCGCCAACGTTTATCAAGCGTTTATTATTTACGCAAATTTTTTAGTTATCCGGTAAGTTTGAGTTGGAACACAATAAAAAATTTGGGAATTTTTCGGATGAGTAAAATCGGTTTAAGTTATCTAAAAATAAAAATAGCGCCTCTTAAAGATGAATCTAATTTAGAAAATTTTTTTATTAATCGTTTCGGTCAAGAATTATATCGGACTTTTTTTAAAGATTATACGGAAAAGGTCTGGGGTGTGCCCTGTACGGAAATAAGTTCCGAGTGGGGAGCGCAACGCGTCAAAGGTTTATCGATTGGTAAGATACTCAGTCAAGCGATCAAAAGTATTTTCGTGGGTGATAAGGAAATTCAGCAAAAGGAGGTGGAAACCAGTTTAATCACCAAATTTTTATATCCAAAATTCGGCCCCGGCCAAATGTGGGAATCCGTGGCCGAGCTAGTGAAAAATGACGGGGCAAAAATTTACTTGCGGCATCGGATAGTCGGTTTGGAATTATTAGTTGATAAAATAACCAGAATTAAAATAAAGAATTTAAACACTGGGGAAATAAAAGAAATAACTGGTGATTATTTTTTTTCCACTATGCCGGTTAAAGATTTAATAGGTTCATTAGTCGGTCTGGTGCCAGAAAAAATTAAAGATATTGCCGGCGGTTTGGCTTATCGCGATTTTATCACTATTGGTTTATTATTAAAAAAATTAAAAATCAAGAAGGTTGCGAAGATAGAAACAAAAAATAATCTAATACCGGATAATTGGATTTATATTCAAGAACCAGACGTCAAATTGGGCCGAGTTCAGATTTTTAATAATTGGAGTCGATTTCTGGTGGCCAAACCGGAAAGTGTCTGGCTTGGTTTGGAATATTTTGTCCAAGAGGGAGATAAACTGTGGTTAAAATCGGCTGAAGAAATAAAAGGTATAGCCATCACGGAAATGGAGCAGATCGGTTTTATTGATCGGGCGGCGGTAATAGATAGCGTGGTGATAAAGATGCCCAAAGCCTATCCGGCCTATTTTGGATCTTATGGTGAATTTAATCAGATACGTGATTTTACCGATAAAATTTCCAATTTATTTTTAATTGGTCGGAACGGTATGCATCGCTACAATAATATGGACCATTCTGTCTTAAGCGCGTTGGTGGCGGTTGATAATATTGTTGATAATATCAGTGGTCGAGAAAATATCTGGCAAATTAATGCCGATGAAGAATATCATGAGCATCGTTAAAAAATACACATTTCCAAAAATTTTACAAATCGTTATTTTAATAATACTGGTTATACTTAATGTCGGCCGATTTGTCGGCGATTTTAACAACACTCATTGGTTTAGCCAGATTGATTTTCGCAATCGAGTCGTGGGAACACGGTTGGCGCGAGCCGGTTTTGATTCTTATTTTTTTCATTGGGATAAAAATTACAGTGATTATTATTTGGATCCGCATGATTCAACGACTGAACTGATTAATCGGGTGGTTTGGCCGCCGTCAACTCTGTTATTACATATTCCATTTGTTGGAATTGATTATTATTGGCAAAAATTATTTTGGTTTTTTACCCAATGGGGTTTGCTATTTTTTTCAATCTATCTGGTAGCTGAATTTTCTCGCGATAAAATAACCGCCTGGATTATCGGTTTGGCGGTTAGTTGGAGTTATTTTTGGTTATATCATGTGGAACGCGGACAGTTCTATATTTTTTATGTTTTCTTGTTTTCCTTGGCTTACTGGTTTTTTCGCCAAGCACACCGCAATGAAAAAAAGAACCAGTGGTATTATCTGGCCTGCGGTTTAATCTTGGGCCTGGCCACGGCTCTGCGGCCACCTTTGGCGATTTTTTTTATTCCTTTCTTATTTTCCATCCGCCGTTATTTATTGATTTTTATCGGATCAGCCATCAGTTTTATTTTGTTAGTGGCCGGGTCCATTGCGGTATTTGGCGCTTCTTTATGGTCCAGTTATTTTAGAGCGATGAGTATTTTTGGCCAGTATAATTTTAATCATCAAATTATCTCCGTTTCTTGGCTTAATCCCATAATTACGGAATATAGACAGTCGGGCACCAACAGCTATGTTAATTTAATCGGTTCTAATACTTCTCTGGTTCATATCCTCCATTTTTTTACGAGGATAGATATTAGCGCTATTGGCTTATTTATTTTATCGGCGTTTGTTTTGGTCGCGGTTGTTTGGTTTTTGCGTCGGTATCAAGCGTCTTTAAAAGATTGTCGATTAATTTTTTTGGCCGGTTTATCCTTAGTGTTAATTTTAGATCTTTTTTTGCCTAATTTCAGAGGTTGCTATAATGAAATTATGTGTCTGTTGCCTTTATTATTGATAGCGCAAGTTGATGATGCTATTATATCTAATATATTGATAGTGCCGGTGATTTTATTGCTGTTAAGTATTTTAATCATCACTAGCAATCATAACTCATTTGTTTTTCTTTTTCTATCTTTACCAATAATTGAATATTTTATTTTAGTAAGTATTATCGGTCTGACCGTATTGGCGGTAATTAGACAAAAACCCAAATCATTAATTTAAAACTTTATGTCCACGCCATTTGAAACAAACGAAAGCATGCGTCGCAAAGGCTCGGAATTTCGCGAGTCCGGTTTTGAAAACAAAGAGAGCAAGGAAAAAGAAGAGGATAAAAAAATGGAAGCTAAAGAGAAAATGGAGTTAACCATTGGCGAAGTGAAAAATACCAAGAGTCGGATGAAAAATATTATGGTTAATATGCAACAGGTTTTGCAGGCGGTGCGGCAAATTCGTCAACAGTTGAATTTGAATAATAATGACGATGATATTCCGGCGGTCAAAAGCGACCAAAAAACTTTAGACGAATTAAAATTAAAATTAGCCGATTTAATGACTCAAGTCAGCGATTTGAAATTGGCGTTAAGACAGGAAGAAATTTTTCGTCTACGGCAAATTGATCCGAATATGAGCAATGAAGAGTTGAAAAAACGAGCTGATGAAGCGATGGAGATAATGTTGATGGAGTTGGGATATATGGAGCCATAGGTTAAGGCGTTGTCGCCGAATAAGGTTTTCTGTCATTCCTGCGAAGGACTGTGGACAACTCATTTAGTATGAGTTGTTTTGTTGTTAAATTCATTTTCAGTTAGCCAAAACAAACGACAATACCCAACTCTTGCGTGATGTGATATAATACTTCTTGTCGTGTAAAAAATACCATAAATTGTGGTCTGTGTTAGACTAATACCACAAGATGTAGTATTTACATTGTTTTATAACCACATTATTCAATATCCATATGAATACCGCTGTTGCCAAAAGTATTTTTGTCAAAGATCATGATTATAAATATAATCCCGAAGGCGGGATAAGTTTTGAACGGCATTACACCAAAGACAAAATCAGTCCGTTTGAGATGTTTGAATACGAATTGCGCACCTCAATCATTCGCGAAACAAGCGGTAAAACCATATTTGAAATGAATAATGTGGAAGTGCCAAAAACTTGGTCCCAAGTGGCGACGGATATTTTGGCGCAGAAATATTTTCGTAAAACTGGTGTTCCGCAATATAATCTTGATGGCAGTCCTAAATTAGATGCCAAAGGCCAGCCAATGTTTGGAGCAGAAACGAGTATTAAACAAGTGGCGCATCGCATGGCTGGCACTTGGCGTTATTGGGCGGAAAAATATGGCTATTTCGCGACCGCGCAAGACGCGCAAATATTTTATGACGAGCTGGTGTACATGATTATCAATCAAATGGTCGCGCCTAATTCTCCACAATGGTTTAATACCGGTCTAAATTGGGCTTATGGGATAAATAGTTCACCACAAGGACATTATTATACCAATGAAGAGACCGGAGACACCAAATTAGCTGAAGATGCTTATACACATCCGCAACCAAGCGCTTGTTTTATTCAGGCGGTTAAAGATGATTTAGTCAGCGATGGTGGAATTATGGATTTGTGGGTGCGCGAGGCGCGGTTATTTAAATACGGGAGTGGAACAGGGACTAATTTTTCCACTTTGCGCGGCGAAGGCGAACCATTGTCAGGTGGCGGCTGGTCGTCTGGTCTCATGAGTTGGCTAAAAATCGGTGATCGGGCGGCTGGCGCGATTAAATCAGGCGGAACAACTCGCCGGGCGGCCAAGATGGTAATTTTGAATGTTGATCATCCGGATATTGAAAAATTAGTTGACTGGAAATTAAATGAAGAAAAAAAGGTGGCAGCTTTATTGGCCGCTGGTTATGATTCTTCGTATGAAGGCGAGGCTTATCAGACCGTTTCCGGTCAGAATTCCAACAATACCGTGCGCGTCACAGATCAGTTTATGGAAGCGGTGGAACAGGACGCGGATTGGAATTTGATTTGGAGAACTAACGGAGCGATCGGCAAGACATTAAAGGCTCGCGATTTGTGGAGCAAAATCGCTCGGGCCGCTTGGGCTTGCGCTGATCCAGGTTTACAGTTTGATACAACAATTAATGATTGGCACACTTGTCCTAAATCCGGCCGGATTAATGCCTCCAATCCGTGTTCGGAATATATGTTTTTGGATGATACTGCCTGCAATTTAGCCTCGATCAATCTTGGACATTATTATGATACGGAAAAAGGTGTTTTTGCTGTGTCCGGTTTTAGACATACTGTTCGAATTTGGACTTTGGTTTTGGAAACCAGCGTTTTGATGGCGCAATATCCAAGTTACGCGATTGCTAAAAATAGTTTTGAATTTAGAACTTTGGGACTGGGCTATGCCAATATTGGCAGTGTATTAATGACGGCGGGTATGCCATACGATTCAATTGAAGCCATGAATTATACAGCCGCTATTACCGCGATTATGACCGCGGAAAGTTATGCCACTTCGGCCGAAATCGCTCGTGGTAAGGGATCATTTATCCGTTTTGCCGAAAATCGCGAGGATATGTTGCGGGTGATTCGCAATCATCGCCGAGTGGCTTATAGCGCGCCATCGGAAGAGTATGAAAATATGTCTATCGCGCCAAATGGGATTGACATTGATAAAATACCGGACTATATGTCGCGCGCTCTGCGAGAAAGTTGGGACAAGGCTCTGGAACAAGGTGAAAAATATGGTTATCGCAATGCCCAAACCACTGTTTTGGCTCCGACCGGTACCATCGGTTTATTGATGGATTGCGCCACTACTGGCGTGGAACCGGATTTTGCTTTGGTCAAGTTTAAAAAATTGGCCGGTGGCGGGTATTTTAAAATTGTTAACTCTTCTGTGTCGGCAGCCTTGCGAGTTTTGCGCTATAGCGAAAAACAAATTGATGATATTATTCAATATCTAAAAGGCAGCGGATCATTGATTGGCGCGCCTTATATTAATTCCGAATCATTAAAATCAAAAGGATTTTTGGCGGCGGATATTTATAAGATTGAAAAAACATTACTTGCAGTTTTTGAGTTGCAATTTACTTTTAATTCTTGGACCTTAGGCGAAGAATGCTTGTCTCGCTTAGGATTTAGGCCGGAACAATGGGAAGATCCCAATTTTAATTTGCTTAAGGCCTTGGGATTTTCTGATGAACAGATTATGGAGGCCAATGAATATGTTTGCGGATCGATGACGATTGAAGGTGCTCCGCATTTGAAACCGGAACATTACGCTGTCTTTGATACAGCTAGTAAAAACGGCCACAAAGGCAAAAGATATATTCATTACCTTGGACATATTAGAATGATATCAGCAGTTCAGCCATTTATTTCCGGTTCAATTTCCAAAACAGTTAATATGCCCAACGAGGCAATTGTGGATGATATTAAAACAGCCTATATGGCTTCGTGGAAATTGGGGTTAAAAGCCAACGCGCTTTATCGTGATGGGTGTAAACTTTCCCAGCCATTATCCACTCGTTCATCTGATAAAAATAAACATGAAAAAGAAAATACTTACGAAATTACGAAACAAGGCGAAAGTGTCAAGATTACAAAAAACGAAACGGACAGAGATGGGTTGGACAAGAATAGGGAAGAAATATCTGTTGACAAGACATACTTATTTTCCGATTTGGATCATCAGGACATGGTGGAACAAATTGTTCAAGCCGGACAGTTAATGACTAATTACGCGCATGATGGCAGTGAAAAAGGCAAGCGGGTTTATTTGCATGGAGAACAACGTAAACTACCATTCAAACGGAGCGGAATAACCATCAAATCTAAGATAAATGGCCAGACCGTGTTTGTCCGTACCGGCGAATATCCGGATGGACGACTGGGAGAAATTTTTATTGATATGCATAAAGAGGGCGCGGCTTTTAGAAGCATGTTAAATTTGTTTGCCATTTCTATTTCTCAAGGCTTGCAATATGGCGTGCCATTGGAAGAATATGTGGAAAAATTTACTTTTACCCGTTTTGAACCGAGCGGAATTTCCGACCATCCAAATATTAAGACTTGTACATCGATCATTGATTTTGTTTTTCGTTTATTGGGAATGGAATATTTGGGTCGGACTGATTTTTTACAGGTCAAACCAAAGGGAATTCAAAAAAATAAAGCCGAACAAGTAGCCAAGATGGCAGCCGCGGCTGTTGGGCAAAAGACAATGGAGTTAGACTCTGAAATAGATGTTGCGCATCCGTTTAAGGCACAAGATGATGTACGAGATGGCGCAGAAAAACAAATGTCTTTGCCGACGATTTCGGAAATTAAGA
Organism: uncultured Gammaproteobacteria bacterium; assembly: GCA_964359335.1. Classification (GTDB taxonomy): domain Bacteria; phylum Patescibacteriota; class Patescibacteriia; order Magasanikbacterales; family GWA2-37-8; genus CAYHSR01. The sequence goes on from CAYHSR010000002.1 coordinate 21,498, forward strand.
CCAATAAAACCACCGATCAGTCCGACGCGTTGTTGACAAATATTCAAAGTGATGCCCCACCTTGCGGCACTTGCGGACATACCACAGTCAGAAACGGGACATGTTATAAATGTTTGAACTGCGGCAGTACGACCGGATGCTCTTAAATTAGAATAATTTTGTTATGCCAATCTATACTAAATCCGGCGATGCCGGCACAACTGTTTTATTGAGCGGAGAACGGGTGACTAAGGATTGTATCTTATTGCAAGTGGTAGGGGAAATTGATGAGCTGAATTCTTCATTGGGAATTGTGGTCACAGAGCTAAAGACACTTAATAAATTTTTTCAGTTAACTAAATTTTTACAGCAAACCCAATGTAATTTATTTAAGGTTGGTTCCGAGATTACTTCCTTACAGACCAATTTAGCTGAAGAGGGACAAATTAAACTAATCGGAATTTTGCATGTTCAGACATTGGAAAAAATCATGGATCGTCTCAATGATCTAATGCCGTTGTTGCAGAATTTTATTTTGTCCGGCGGAAGCAGGGCGGCCGCTTATTTGCATCGTTCCCGAACCATTTGCCGTCGGACGGAACGGGTATTGGTTAAGTTAGGCAAAGAAAAAGAGCTTCGTCCGGAACTGTATATGTATTTTAACCGTTTGAGTGATTTTTTATTTACTGTCGCCCGCTGGATCAATTGGCGGCTTGGAGTGGAGGAAGTTAAGATTGATGGAAAGCAGAGGATTGTTGAATAATTTTTAATTTATAATTGTGAAAAGTCAAAAAAGTGTCTGTCATTTCTGCGAAGGCATGGGTGACAGGACAATTTAAAACTTAAAACAATTTCGTCATCTTATATAAATACATCTTCGGCCATCCCTCACACTCATCAATCTTAATTGGCGTCCAGCCGTCAATTGGCCAAACATAACTGATAACTCGTGTTCCTGGGTTTAGTTCTTGTTCAAATTTAGTTTTAAGACGTTTCATTTTTTTAGGCATGAGAAAAAAATAAATTACGTCAGCATCACCTAAATTGTATCGCCATAAATCGCGGTATTTTATTTTGGCCGAACTTTGTTTTAAAAAAATATTTAACTTGCCCAACAGATAAGGAAACAGCGAAATTTCCAAGCCGACAGCTTTAGCTCCTTGTTTAGCCGCGACAATTACCATCCGTCCGTTGCCACAACCAATATCATAAAAAACCTCGTCCGATTTTAGTTTAGCCAATTTTAAAAATCGTTCCACATCCTTTTTTTTCGTTGGCATCCAAGTCGCGCCAGAAATTCCAGCGTATATAAAGGTGGCGAAGAAGAGGAAGAGAGTGATAGAGAAAGCAAGATACATATGTTATTATAATACTTTAATTTTTTAATTACAAATTTTTCTGCTTGAACTATTTCAAATAGCAAATAGTTCAATTTTTGAAGGATGGGTCACCTTGACTTTTTAGGAAAAACATATATAATATTCATCAGATTTGTTGAGAAATTAGTTCTCCAGCTTATGTATTATGTATACGTGTTACAAAGTAAGAAAGACAATACGACATACATTGGTTTTACAGAAGATCTCCGAAAACGACTATTGGAACATAATGCCTGTAAAACAAAATCAATCGTTCATAAACTGCCAATGAAATTAATTTATTACGAATCTTATCTAACAAAATTTTTGGCTAGAAAAAGAGAGATAGAACTAAAAAATAACAACTCAAAAAAAGAAGAACTGTTTAAAAGAATATTCACGCCGCTATCGTCTAATGGTTAGGACACCACGCTTTCAATGTGGTAATACGGGTTCGATTCC
>CAYHSR010000003.1:0-19200 GCA_964359335.1 uncultured Gammaproteobacteria bacterium
TGGTTTTTATACCCAAATTCAACGCGTAATCAGCTAATATTTTCACTTCTTGATGCGAGAGATGGCCGGTCGCCAAAATAAAATTATGTTTCTTAATGTCCTCAACTATCTTTTTAACCGCTGACTTTAATTTTTGAGAATTTTTTTCTAATATACTTATTCCAATAATGTCTTTTTTTTCTCTAGCGATGAAATTGGGATCTTTAACCCATTCTGGCGGTATTTCATATTGGCTGTAATTTTTTTCCAAGTGATTTTGAGCGTGCATAGTTGGAAACCAAATTACGAAAGGAAGGTCTTTGTTGATTGTTTTCAGAGCGTATAGTATAGAATCGTTTAGCCCGCCGGTAAAGTTGCTGATGGTCAAAGATCCGATAATAGCCATGTTAGTTTGATCGAAGGTAAATATTTGGCTGTTAACTGCCAACGAATGCGTCTTGACGGCGATGCCTTTTAAACAACCAGCTTGTTGTTTGGCTAATTGTTGGATATCGTTATACTTTCGCGGCAAGACATCCGGTCCAACATGAAAGTGCAGGTCGTATGATTCTCGCACAATTTTATTAATTTCCTCGTTAGTCATATTAATTGTTCCAAATATTTTTTATATTATTTTCACACATATAATCAAAATCACCGGTTCGATCTCTGAAACTAAAAGTGCAACCAGGACATTTCATGCCCTCTATGTCTGATTTCCAATCCATCAAAAATTCTTCCATGCTTTCGTTGGTGATATTCAATATATTATATTTTTTTTGTTGGCCGATATTTCCTTCCCAACCATTGCAGTACCATAAATTTCCATCTTCAAAAAAACCTAAACTGCGCGGCTGGACGCATTTATAATTTTGTTTAATGCCTAAATCGGCAAAATTTTGCAGATAAGCGTTGGAATTGATTAAATAATTGTCGAGTTGTATTTTTATTTCTATTAGTTTAGCCATCAGCTCATTTATTTTTGGCCGATCTTCTTCAGTCAAGCGATTTGGCGCTTGTTCTGGCGGACCATATTTTCGCCATTGTTCTGGAGTGATGTTTAAATATAATCCCAATTCAGCGAAATGTTTATATGTATCTAATAACCTTTCCATTGTTTGTTTATTAACCACAAAATTACCAATCAATTTTTCTACTCCTTTTTCCTTTAATTTTTTAAGAAGGCGAAAACCATGGTAGGATTTAAATTCATTGTCGCCGCAGCCGCGAAGCTCTTTTGGATCAAAATAGATGCCATCAACGCTAACCACAACATTGTGTAGGCCGAAGGATAGTAACTTGTCTAATATTTGTCCGGCGATTATACCATTGGTGGAAAAAAGATAGTCCATGTTTGGTTTGCTATCCACATATTTGATCAATTCTTCCACCCCTTCTTTCACGCACGGTTCGCCACCCATGAAATTAATCATTTTAACACCGATTTTTTCCAAATTATCTAGTCCTTGTTTCCATTGTTCAATGGAAAGTTCGTCTTCGCGCCGTCTTTTATCATGAGGTATGACGCAATATTCGCAGGTTAAATTACAACTGCGAGTGATTTCTATTTCGGCTTCCACAAAAGGAAAGTTTACCATAAATTTGATTGGTTAATTATAAGCAAAAATTTGTTTTGGTGTTTTCAGAATGCCTTGTTTGGTCAGTTTTTCTCCGGCTTTAATTAAAACTTCTTGGGAATAATAATTGGCGCGGGCGACTATTTCGTCCAGATTAAGCCCGATGAATTTTTTATTTTTTATTTTTATTTGTCCATTGATAATCAGAGTGTCAACTTTTATTGGATCACAACTGATTAATGATCCAAGCGGATTAGCCAGCGCGCCGGCGGTGTTTAATTCTTTCGTCGGATCAAAAATGGCAATATCGGCTAATTTATTTTTTTCTATACTGCCAATATTCTTTTCTAAATTTAGAATTTTAGCTCCGTTGACATTTCCCAATTTAAAACTTTGATAATTGTCCAAATATGTCCGGCTTTTTCTCACTCCCTGCAGAGTGCGGGCAAACCTTAATTCCGTTAAAATATTAGATGAGTCATTACCGGCGCTGCCATCTACTCCGATTCCGACATTGATATTTTTCTGCAACAGTTCGGTAATAGGAGCCACTGCTTCGCCTCTGGCGTTTGATATTGGGCAGTGGATGATATTTGTTTTTTGTTTAAAAACCGCGGCCATATCTCGTTTTGTTGGATATATAAAATGTACGAACGATGTGTTCTTGCCACAAAATTCGAGGTCAGTAAGGTATAATGTCGGTGTTTTATTATAATATTTTTTGCAATAATTATTTTCCCACACCGACTCGGATACGTGCGTTTGCAATAATATATTATATTTTGTTTTTAATTCAACACATTTTTTTATTATTTTTTTGTTGGTAGAGAATAACGTACATGGTCCAGCGCCGATTTTAAGCATTAAATTCTCATCTTTATTGTATTTTTTTATCATTTTTTCCGTGTGATCAAGTATTTCGTCTTCGGTTTGGCTAATTTCGTCTGGAAATAAATTATTTTTTTGTTTTAAAATTGATCCGCGATATGGATAAAATCTAATTCCAATATCATGAGCCGATTGTATGTTTGATTCAAATAAGGTATTTTGATTATTAGGAAAGATATACATTAAATCACTGGTTGTAGTACAGCCGGATAACATCAGTTCAGCTAAATTTATCTGCGCGGCATAATAAACCGAGTCATTCGTATGGCTTTTCGTCAATGCGCACATTATGGCGATCCATTTTTGGATGGGTTTATTCTGCAATAGTGGCACGTTTCTAAAAAGCCCTTGAAATAGATGATGGTGGTTATTGATAAAACCGGGCAGAACAATTTTATCCGTCGCATCCACAATCTCGTCGATTCTATATTTCCTTGTTAATTGAACAGCCGTATCAATGTCTTTAATTAGATTATTTTCAATAAAGATTGACTGGTCCCTTAGTATCTCGTCTTTTCCATTAAAAGTAGCTATTAGTTGTGGATTTTTTATTAGAATAGACATATTTCATCCACCGGAAAACTCAACTAAATTAAATGTCTTATATCCCTCATTTTTTAACTTATTCAGTCCGCCCAAATTCGGCAAATTGATAATAAAGGCGCACTCAATAATATTGCCGGCCAATTTTTTTATTAATTGCGTTGCTGCTAAAGCGGTGCCGCCGGTCGCGATCAGGTCATCTATCAATAATACATTTTGTCCGGCTTGAATAGCATCTTGATGAATTTCCACTTGATCAGTACCGTATTCTAAAGCATATTCTTGCGTTATGGTTTTGGCCGGCAGTTTCCCTTTTTTTCGGATTGGCACAAAACCCGCGCTCAATTTGTAAGCTATCGCCGAGCCGATGATAAAACCGCGCGATTCAATGCCGGCGACTATATCTATTGGCATGTCTTTATATCGCTCATACAAGAGATTAATAGTCATTTTTAATCCGGCTTGGTCGTTTAGTAAAGTTGTAATATCGCGAAACATGATACCCGGTTTCGGCCAATCCGGCACAGTGCGAATTTTGTCTTTTATTTGTTTTTGCCAAGTATTTTCTTTAATATTACCAAGCGTATTGGTTAATAATTTATTCACTTTTTCCACATTATTGTTGAATGTCTTTAAGACTTTTTCCCAAGTTACCGCCTCCTCGTTTTCTTTCCAACAATCATAATCAGTTGACATGGCAATGGCGGCGTAAGGAATACCAATTTCGTTAGCCAAGGCCGCTTCGGTGGCGATGCTCATATTGATCACATCGGCTTTCCATTGTCTAAACATATTACTTTCCGCTTTAGTGGAAAATCTTGGTCCTTCAACGGTAACCACCGTACCGGTTTTATGATAGGCCAAATTCAATGCTTGACAGCCGTTGATAAGAATTTGCCGTAATTCATTGGAAAATGGTTTAGCCATCTGGCAATGGCTGGGCCGGTGTGGTTTGAATTTAGAATAAAAAGTATTTATTCTCCGTTTCGTGAAATCAATAAACTGGTCCAAAATTACCAAATCACCCGGCTTGATTTCCTCTTTGAGCGAGCCAACCGCCGTAGTCGCGATGATGTGGGTGCAACCAATTTGCTTGAGCGCGCTTATGTTGGCGCGATAATTTACCTGACTTGGCGGAATAGTATGTTGCCGTCCATGTCGCGCCAGCAAGACAACTTCCGTGTTATTGATTCGACCGATTTTTAAAGTTGATGATGGCTGTCCATAAGGCGTATCAATTTCTATTATTTGTATTGCTTTTAAAATAGCCGGATCGTCCAACCCAGAGCCGCCTATAAGTCCGATTTTAATCATATGTTTTAATAAAAATATCCCGATTATGTCGGGATATTAAATTTGAAAATTATTAATTTTGTCATTAATTTTTTCAGTTTATTTTTCTTTTTAGTATTCATAGTTTCTGTATTTCAGTTTAGCATATAATTTACAATCAGGTCAAACGATATTTATCCACAGCGTCCGAGTGTCTTGAATTGACTATTAATATTAGATGAGATATATTAAATTTATAATTTTAATTGGCTAATTTTATGGATAAAATGTTAATTAAGGAGATTAGAGCGGTGATTTTTGATGTGGACAATACCCTATTGGCCACGGATAAATTTGTGTTAACTAATATTCATAATACGGTCAAACGGCTATTACAGGCCAAGATAATCGTAAATGAAGTTAGTGATAGCCAAATAAAACAAGTCCAGGCCAAAAATCATCTATTTGAAGATATTTTTAAGGATTTGTTTGTTGGCGAGCATGAGGGTAGACAGATATGGGAAGTGGTCTTGGAAGAATATCGAGCTTGCGCTGACCAGCTGCCATACGAAGCCACTGCTGGAGCGATAGATGTCGTGCAAACATTACTTAAAGACGGTTTTGTTGTAGGATTAGTAACTAACCGAACAAGATTGTTGACAGAAAGATTGATCCAAGCTGGATTTAATACCGATAATTTTAAATTTATGTGTCAGCCGCCTGCGCCGGAATTTGCTAAACCTCATCCATGCGCTTTTGAGGTTGCTCTGAATGAATTAAAAAAAATTGGCATACCAGCCGATCAAGTTATTATGGTTGGCGATCACAACGATGATTATTATTCGGCTTATTATCAAAATATAAACTTTATCGCTGTTTTGCAAGGGCAAAGCGATAGAGATAATTTTCTAAAAATTGGAATTGATAATAGTTTGATAATTGATGATTTGAATAATTTGGAAACGGCTATTAAACAATCAATCTTAATTACCAATTATCGCCGGTCATTGCAAAATAATTCAGCTTTGGATGGGCGTTATGGCGCCACCACTTATCAGCTCAAACATTATTTTTCCGAATACGCTTTTCATAAATATAGAGTTAAGGCCGAAGTGGAACACCTCATTGCTTTAAGCGAGTTTTTTAACGGCGTGGTAGTCAGGCCATTATCCGGCCAAGAAAAAGTCGATTTACGCCAGATAGCCGACAGTTTTAGCTGGACTGAGGCCTATGAGGTTCTGCAATATGATCATTTGGGTCGTAATGGAATTGGTCCGGTTGAACATGACACCAAAGCTATCGAGCTTTGGTTAAGAGAGAAATTAGACAAGTCGACGGTTTATGATTTAATACCAAGTATTCATATTTTTTTGACATCGGAAGACGCGCGAAACATCGCTCATAAATTAATGCTCCGCGCCGCGTTGAATGATATATTTATGCCGGCAATTTATAAGGTTGGCGATCGGCTTAAAAAATTATCACAACAATATTTAGGTTATCCGGTTATGGGGCGGACGCATTTTCAGCCAGCCAGTCCGACCACTTTTGGAAAAATATTCGCGATTTATTTGGCTCGCTTAACTCAATCATTAGAAAGATTATTTGCAGTTAAACTGCAGGTTAAAATTAATGGCGCGGTTGGGAATTATAATTCGTTTATGTCGGCTTATCCAGAACTGGATTGGATCAATTATAGCAAGTATTTAGCCAAACAAGTTAATTTTTCTTCTTTTTTGTGGACAGATCAGCGTGGTCCGCATAATGATGTAGTCAGATTATTTCAGTCATTACAAGAAATCGGTAATATTTTACGCGATCTATCAGCTGATTTGTCTTATTATGCCGGTTTGGGTTTGATGTATTTTTCCAAGGTGGAAAGTCATGTCGGTTCTTCCGTAATGCCACACAAGATAAACCCTTGGTTTGCCGAAATTGCCGAAGGCAGTTTGCGTCGAGCAAACGCTTTAATCAATGGTTTGTCCAATGATTTGGATGTTTCTCGTTTACAGCGAGATTTGTCGGATCATGAGTGGGAAAGATCATATGGTGAAATGTTTGGCTATATTTATGTGGCAATTGATCATTTGCAAATTGCTTTAGATATGTTAAATGTTGATACCGAATATGCTAAACAGGAATTAAATAATCATCCCGAAATAGTCACCGAGGCCTTGCAAACCATTTTACGTAAACATAACATAGCTGACGCCTATAATATTTTTAAAACAGCTTTTAGAGGTGGCAAAGTAACATCTGATGACCTTAATAATTTTATTAATCAAATAGAAATAAGTGGAGAGATAAAAAAAGAGCTAAAAAATGCAACTGATCCAAAAAAATATATTGGTTTGGCGCCGGAATTGGCGCGCTCGGCAATTAATTATTATGAAGATTTTAAACAATTGTCCGTATCACCGTTTGTTGACGTTGCGGACCAATGGAAATAATATTAATTGGACAATTTATGCTGGTTTCAATAAATTCAATGTATCTTCTTAAATTGATTGGCATTTGTTCGTAATGATCTATATTATCGACATTAAACTCTTCCCACCCGGGGAGAGTTTTATATATTGGTTGCGTATTCCTAAGTTCGCTTAGTCCGGCCGGCATCTCAGTAATTTCTTGATTATTGATTAAATAACCGGTACAAATTTTTATTTCTAATAGTCCAGCTAAAATATCGGCCTTGGTTAAAGCTATTTCGGACAAGCCACTGGTTCTAACCGCCTGCCGTAACTGTACCAGATCCAACCAGCCAATACGGCGCGGACGACCAGTAGTGGTGCCATACTCTTGGCCTTTTTCTCTGATACTCGCACCTAATTGATCGGTTAATTCGGTAATGAATGGACTATTGCCCACCCGGCTGACATAGGCCTTGACAATACCAATTCGTCGGGTTTCTTTATTCAATCCCAAACCGCTGCCGACTTCAAAATAACCGGCGACATTATTAGAACTGGTGCTATGTGGATACATGCCGTGATCCGGATCCAACGACATCCCTTGCGCGCCCTCAAATAAGATGGTTTTATTGGTTTGTTTAGCTTGATAAAGCAAGACCTCGGTGTCAGTGATATATTCTGCCAGCTGTCTACCATAGTCAAGATATTGTTGATAAATATTTTTAATGGTTAATTCAAACGGAAGACGAAATATTTTGGTAATAATTTGCGTGTTAAAATTGTATGACTTGGTAATTTTTTCTTCGAGAATTTTTGCGTCTAATAAATCTCCAATTCTAATTCCATGGCGATAAAATTTATCGGCGTAAACCGGCGCGATGCCTTTTTTGGTACTACCGGCTGATAAGCTACCCTGATTATTGTCCAGACCACTATCCATGGCCATGTGGTATGGCATTATTACATGCGCTCTTTGACTGATTTTTAATTTAATAGTGTCTGTATTTTGTTTGGTTTTTATCTTGGCGATCTCTTCAATTAATACCGCCGGGTCAATGACCACGCCATTACCGATAATGGAGGTGGCCGTTGGTGTTACGATTCCGGATGGAAGCAAGTGCAGTTTATAAGTATTCTCCTTTGTGACAATCGTATGGCCGGCGTTGTTGCCGCCATGAAAACGAACAACATAATCAACGTCTTGAGCCAGCCAGTCGGTCATTTTTCCTTTACCCTCATCACCCCACTGAGCGCCGACGATAATTGTGATATTAGAATTCATATCAAATTATTTCATTTAAGTAATGGCATTGACATCATGTGATCCGCTTTCCTTGGTTCCGGCATTAGTAATACGGACAAACTCGGCATTGTTTTGTAATTCAGCGATGGTGTGAGAATTGGTGTAGCTCATGCCTGATTTTAGTCCGCCGGTCAGCTGATTAATAATTTCAGTGACCGAGCCCTTATAAGGTACGATTGATTCAATTCCCTCTGGCACGACTTCTTCTAATTTTTTATTTACTTGGTTCACTGTTTTCCTTTGTTGAGCCACGGTAAAACTGGCGCTTCCGCGGCAAATTTTATATTTTCTATCGCCGCGTTGCATAGTAACTCCGGGGCTTTCTTGAGTGCCGGCTAACATTCCGCCCAGCATAACCGTATCTGCTCCGGCGCCGATGGCCTTGACAATATCGCCTGATTTTTGGATACCGCCGTCAGCGATAATCGGCACACCATATTTCTGAGCTTCTCGGCTGGTTTCCAGCACAGCGGTAAGTTGCGGCATGCCGCAACCGGTTACCAAACGGGTGACACAAATTGTTCCAGGACCAATACCAACTTTAATCGCGTCAACTCCGGCTTCGCATAATTCCCGCGCGGCCGAAGCGGTCGCGATATTACCGGAGATTAGTTGAATGTTGCCGCAAATTTCTCTTATTTTGGCGATCGCATTAAACATTGAATTGGAGTGGCCATGCGCGATATCAACCACTATCACATCCACCCCGGCTTTGATTAATTCTTGCGTTCGTTCCAAATAATCGCCATGGACCCCGACTGAAGCCCCAACCAATAAACAACCGGAATGATCCAGATTGGCATTTGGATATTGATATAAATTACTCATATCATCGCTGGTTATCAGGCCGACAATATGGTCATCGTCGTCAACCAATGGCAGTTTTTCTATTTTATGTTCCGTTAATTTTTTTTTGGCTTCGTCAAAAGTAGTGTGGGCGTGGCTGATAATTAATTTTTCTCGTGGCGTCATTATATCTTGAACTTTAAAATTATTACCATTGGCAAACAAGAAATCCCGTTTAGATAAAATACCTAATAATTTACGGTCGTTGTTGGCTACCAATAAGCCAGTGACGCCAACGGACTCGGCATAATGTTTGGCGTCTTGAACACTAGTCTGCGGGTCGATAATGTATGGATTATGGACAATATAATTTTGTGCTCTTTTTACCTTCTTTACTTGTTCAACATTATTGGCTATATCCATAAAACGATGCAAAATGCCGATTCCTCCCATGCGTGCCAAAGTTATGGCCATTTGGGCTTCGGTAACCGTATCCATGTTGGAACTGACTATTGGTATGTTTATATTTAGGTTTTTTGTTAAACGCGTTTTAATATTAGCTTCGGATCGGGATTGCAAAGTTGATCTTTTGGGGATTATTAAGACATCATCGTAGGTTAGAGCCAGTGGTATATGATACATAGATTTATTAAATTGGCTAATTACAAAACCACCTTGGATTGGTGGCTTTTAAGTATGGTTAATTAATCCTTTTTTATGACGTGTTAGAGAAATTACAATTTGATATCTCATAGCTAATTTATCATAACACACTGTAAACTTATTCGCAATCATTCATTTAGTTAAAGGTTATCCATAGTTTTAAGTAGGGCAATTGTCGTTCCTGGATGTTAGCATCAGTTTAATCTCTCTCTTAACATTTTGTCTACCACTACCGGATCAGCTGAACCCTCGGAGGCCTTCATTACCATACCGATTAAAAATTTAATAATCGGTTCTTTGCCGGCCTTAAATTGCGCCACTTGTTGCGGATAATTTTTAATTATTTCTTCCGCCATCGCGCTGATAGTATTTTCGTCGCTTACTTGTCCATAACCTTTTTCTTCCATAATATGCGTCGGATCTTTATCCGTATTGGCATCTAGCATCTCATTCAAAATTTTTAAGGCATTGGTTGAATTAATTCTTTTGGCGTGAATTAGCGCTATAAGTTCAGCAAAATTTTCCGGTTTTAATTTTAAAATTTTGATATCAATTTTTCGTTCCGCCATCAACCCCATAAGTTTGGAAGTTAGCCAACCGCCGGCCAGGCGCGCGAGATCGTTTTTTAAATTAAGTTCCGCGATTACCGTCTCGCCTCGGCTTTTTGTTTCAGGCAAATTTTTTACCCAGTCATCCAGCTCACTCATTACATTTTCAGCATAGTCACTCCAGTATTTATCGGCGGTCAATAAATAGGCGTCAGACGGACTTAGGCCGAATTCAGCGGCAAAGCGTTGGCGTTTGGCTTGTGGCAGTTCAGGTAATTTAATTTCAGCGGCGATTTTAAGCGGTGAAAATGGCGGAATGTCCGGTTCGGGAAAATAACGATAATCAGCCGATGTTTCTTTTATTCGCTGACTGACAGTCTCGTTTTTATTACTGTCCCAGCCTCGAGTTTCTTGAGGCCATAATTTACCTTGTTCTATCATTTTTTTCTGACGGGCAATTTCATATTTAATCGCTTTTTCCACAAAACGAAAAGAATTGATATTTTTAACTTCCACTTTATTATTCAATCTATGGTCTTTGATTGGTTTGATAATTCCATTTTCATTTACAAAATGGTCATCTTCTTGCACTGATACATTGGCCTCACAGCGCATATGGCCTTTTTCCATATCCGCGTCGCTTACGCCTAAATATCTAAAAATTAATTGCAGTTCTTGACAATAGGCCTTGGCTTCGGTAGCGCTTTGAATATCTGGTTCCGAGACGATCTCTACCAATGGAATGCCGGCGCGATTGAAGTCAACAAGAGTTGACGCGTTAGCATGCGATAGGCGCGCCGTATCCTCTTCCAAATGCACTCGGGTGATGCCAATCTTGGCCTGTTGACGATTATTCTCTCCGGCAATAAAATTAAGTTTTATAAAACCATCTACTCCAATCGGTTGGTCGTATTGGGATATTTGATAACCTTTAGGCAGGTCAGGATAAAAATAATTTTTACGATCAAATTTACTGACTTGCGCGATTCGACAATTTAAAGATTGAGCAATTAAAACTGCTGAGGAAATTGCTTTTTTATTTGGCACTGGCAGAGTACCAGGGTGTGCCAGACAAATTTCGCAAACATTTGTATTGGGTTTCATTTCATCAGGATCATTTTTGCAGCCACAAAACATTTTACTATTGGTTTTAAGCTCAACATGAATTTCCAAACCGATGATGCTGGTGTATCGCGACATACAAAATTTAGACGGTCGGTAAGGCTTGTGCTTCCGGTCTAGTATTACGCGCTTCAGTGTAGATAACAATCACCAAGCCGACGCTAAGTGGAGTAACTATAATGTTGATGACTGTGGAAACAATCATAAATATCGCTGTTTGCGCCATTGGGAAGCTGTTTAAAAGCCAAGCTTCAAGCCAGGTCAGCAGGCCACTTAAAATCATAAAACCTAATCCCAAGATAGCGCCAGGCAAAAAGAATCGCCAAGAAATCGCCCACCAACGTCCAACCACCAACCGTTTACTTTCAGATAGACACTCGGTAATTTTTTTTTTGTCTTCCAACATCATGACATAAGTTGCGAATATATACCACAAGGCAAAAATTAAGCCGGGAATAATTAACAAAATTAGTCCGCCAAAAACAATTAAAGTGGTTAATAAAGAAACCAAAATGATTGGTAAGATTAAGGGGCTGCTTAAAGATAAATACTCTTTCCAATTTTTTGTTGGTTGATTTTGATAGACATCATAAAGATATTTGGTCAGAGAGATGTTCACCCAGAAGCTAAATAGCATTGCGGCCACAAAAATGGCCAAGATGATTAGACCGTTAACCAGCATGGTGGTGGGGAACAATGCCGTTAAATAAGAGAATAATATTCCAATGGCCACCAAAACAAAGGTGGGGAGAATTAGTAACCATAAAAATGGCATCATCTTTTTCCAATTATCGCTAAACAGTTTTAGATCTTGTTTTAGGATCTCAATTGCTCCGAGCATATAATTATAGTTAAAGGTTATAAAATAAAAAGTTTATGAAGTCCTTATATTTGCAGAATTTTTTTTAATATCGCGATTGCTTCCGCTTTCATTATATCAAGTTTTTGTTCGCATGGCAAGAAATGCACGATCGTGCCATATTGTTGAAAAAGGTTGATATATTGGTCAGAATGAAATACTGAATATATTTTTTTCAATAATTCCGATTTTTCAAAGATAGCGTCATCGTGTTTATCATTGCGCTGTCTCAATCTTTCCATGGCCGTTTGAACAGATACGTCGGCGATAATTAAATGATCAGGCCGATGTTTCAAAGTTAAACTATTGCCTGGCAGAGAAGCAATTTCGTTCATAGTTAAATTATCTCCATGAGCCACCTGATAGGATAGTGAAGTACTGACACCACGGTCGGAAATAACACATTTTCCTTTATTTAACATGGGAATAATTAAATTAACATAGAGGATAAGGCGGTCAATGGAATAGCTATGCGCGATTGCCAGCGCTGGATAGTTTTTATTTTTGTTAATCAGTTCTTCTCTAATTATTCGTCCCATTGGAGAATAAGTCGGTTCACAGCTAAAGATAAAGTCATAAGCGCGCAGCTCATCTAAGTCTGGATTTTTTTTGTTTTCCAACCAATATTGGCGCAGATCAAACAACGCGTTTCCTTGGCCGGTTAAATATTTTTTATAGGTTTCAATAATGGTGCTTTTACCGCTGCCGTCCAGGCCGTCAATCATGATGAACATATTTTCGTAGGTATTTTACAAACGCGAATCCCTCATGCTCTTCGCGTTCGGATTCTTGCCAAACAGCTAAATCAATTTTTGGAAAAAAAACATCGCCGTCAACTTTTTGATCTACCCAAGTAATATATAATTTATCAACGCGGTCAATGGTTTGTTTGTAAATACTGGCGCCGCCGCAAACAAAAACATCTTCGTCTTTAAGTTTGTCAAAGGCTTCGTCTAAAGAATAAAATATTCGCACGCCAGCGGGCGTTTTAAATTCTTTGTTCATTGTGACCACCGCTGTCTGCCGGCCAGGTAATGGCTTGCCTAAATATCCTAAAATGGACTCAAAAGTAGTTTGACCCATCAGACAAGTTTTACCCAGAGTTGTTTTTTTAAAATATTGAAAATCATCCGGAATATTCCAAGGGATTTTATTATTTTTTCCAATGCAGTAATTTTTGGCCACCGCGGCGATAAGTGAAAACATATTATCTATACAGCAATATCAAATTTAATTCTCGGATAACTTTCATAGCCGACAATTACAGAATCATCAGCTTGCCAATCAAAAATAGAAGTGAATTTTTCAGTTTGAATTTTTGGCAGTAGATATTTGTTTGGATCGCGCGTTAGTTGTTCTTTAGCGCCTTCAATATGATTTAGAAATAAATGAACATCAGCTAAAAATCCGACCAACTTGCCTTCTTGATAACCAGTTTCTTTAGCTAGTAAATTGAGTAGAGTGGCATAGCTGGCAATGTTAAATGGTAGACCAAGCATAATATCAACAGATCGTTGATTCCAAAGAAGATTAAGTTTGTTGTTTAAAACCGTTACTTGAAATAAATAATGGCAAGGTGGCAGTGCCATTTGATCTAACATGCAGGGGTTCCAAGCCGAGACAATCATTCGGCGGTCAGAGGGATTAGTTTTTAGTGTGTTAATTATGTTTTTTAATTGATCAACGCCTTGATTATTATAATCAGTGTCAAAATTTTTGTATTCAGCGTTAAAATGTCGCCACTGGAAGCCATAGATAGCGCCCAAATCTCTTTCATCAAACATCTTCTTCTTTGTTTCTTCGTCGTGGTTATATGGTACTTTTTTAGAAGAGCACCATTCGTCCCAGATATGGTTATTGCGATCCTGCAACCATTTTTTATCGGTAATGCCTTTGATAAAAAATTCCAATTCGCTTGAAATTAAGCGGTAGGGAATTTTTTTGGTGGTTAATAGGGGAAATCCATTTTTTAAATCATGTTCAAACATCGCGCCGGCAATAGTTAAAGCGTCAGTTCCCTGTCGAGTTGTTTTTTTTTCACCTTTTTCCAAAATAGTTTTGACGATTTCTAAATATTGTTTCATATCAAAATACTAAAATTTTCCTGTACTGCCGAACCCGCCGCGATTGGTATCGGACATTTTATCTGTTTCTTCCCATTGAGCCGTGTCAATGCGCACAAAAACCGCTTGGCCAATTCGTTCTCCGCGTTCAATTTTTACCTTTTGTTCAGTAAAGTTGTATACTTGCAAAGAAAATTCGTCTTGTTCTCCGTGATAATCTTGATCAATTATGCCGATGCCATTGGGGATTGATAGCCCTTTGCGTCTGGGGGTGCTGGATCTGGCCGCCAGCATTAGCATATATCCTTTTGGTATCTCTATAATTAAATTAGCTGGTATTATCGCGATTGATTTTGGCTTTATTTCCATATTTAATCGGCTGTATAAATCAAAAGCGACTGAACCGTTAGTCTGATATTTTGGTAATGGCAGAGTTTTATCAATTCTTTTGATCCTGGCCTTTAACAGTTTATACATTTGATTATTTATTAATTTCTTTCAGAATATTCTCTATTTGTTGATAAAATTTTTCCAGTGTTTCGTTATTGTTAATAGTAAATTTAGCTTTTTGCCCTAATTCTTTAATTAACCGATCGGCTTCTGCTTGTTCATCCTGCAGAAACGATTCAAATGTTTTTTGATTGTCTCCCGGATTCTCTTTTCTATTCACCAGTCTTTGCCAGCGGATTTTTGGATCAGCCGTAATATAGATTAAATTAAAATCCTCATTTTTTTCCAAATAGGTAATATCACTTGGTCGTCGAATTCCTTCCACAGCCACAACCATATTTTTATCGTTTAAAACATCTTGGGCGATAACCTTGCTCATCACGTCTTGGCTGAAATTTTGGCGCAGAATAGTGGATAAATTTTGCATGTTTTCCCTGGTTTGATTCAAGTACATTCTATCCAAAATATCGCGCAACATAGTTGAGTAGCGATAAGCGTTGCAATTATATTTCTCTTTCAGGTATTCGCAGATCGTTCCTTTACCGGCGGCCAAGTCGCCAACAAAACCAAGAATTATTTTTTTATTGACCATATTCTATAAAGATTTATCAGTTTTTACTGCCGAAGTATAATTTTTAAGATCATAGTTGATTACATTGTTTGGCATGGGAAGTTTGTCGATGGTCACGCCGGAATCAGTATAGAATTGCGTGGCCAGAGTATCATGGAAGTCAGAAAAAACAACAATTTTTTTTACACCCGCTGCGATTAAAGCCTTGGCACAGGTAGTGCAAGACATATTGGTTACATACGCGGTTGCTCCGTTTACATTTACACCGTGTCTGATGGCTTGCGTTAGAGCATTCATTTCGGCGTGGTTTGTCCTTACACAATGATTTTCCACCACCAAACAGCCTACGTCTTCACAGTGAGGTAGTCCCGGCAGAGAACCATTATATCCGGTTGCCAGAACAAATTTATCTTTTACAAATACGCAACCACAGTGCATTCTGGGACAAGTTGCTCTTTCTGAAGCGAGCATAGCCAGTTTTAGAAAATATTCATCCCAGCTTGGACGAACGTGTTTTTGTTCTTCGGGCATATTTTCGAGTTAATTTTTAGGCATTTTTTTGTTTTTATTATAGCAGGGAATAAAACAGAGGGCAAGTATAAAAAAATGGGACATGTTATAAACCTGTCCCTACAATATTTATTGCTTAATTTGTTTATAAACTCGCTTGGATTATGCGCTTATTCGTACTGCTGGACCCATACTGGAACATAAAACTAAATTTTGAATATAATTGCCTTTAACTCCGGCTGGTTTGACTTTTTTTAGCGCCTCTAAAAATGTTTCCACATTGGCTTTTAATTGTTCATCGCTAAAACTGACTTTTCCAACAACCTGATGAATATTGCCAGTGTCATCATTTTTAAAATTGACCTTGCCTTTTTTTAATGATTCAATCATTTGTTTTACATTTGGTCCGACGGTCTCGGTCTTGGGGTTAGGCATTAAGCCTTTTGGACCCAAAATTCTGGCGGCAAGCGCCATTTTTGGCATCATATCTGGCGTAGTGATGGCCACATCAAATTCAATTTTACCTGTCTCTTTAATTTTTTTAATATCTTCTTCGTCGTAGACAAAATCAGCGCCCGCGTCTTTGGCTTCTTGAGTTTTAGCGGCATTGACAAACGCGGCCACTTTTAAAGTTTTACCGGTGCCATGCGGCAAAACAACAGTGGAACGAACTTGTTGTTCGCTTTTTTTAATATCAATTCCCAAATTGGCATGTATTTCCACACTGGCATCAAATTTCACTTTTGACGTTTCTTTGACTAATTTTATTGCCTCCTCCAAGGAATAAACCTTTTTGTGATCTATCTTGGCTCTTAATTCCTTCATTCTTTTTGACATAATGTTAACAACATTCAATATTCATGGATAAAAATACAAAATTGTCTATTATTCCATGTATTTTGTATATTGTAAGTTAGTGGTACAAACCCTCAAATGTATTTGAGGTCCCACATTAATAATTTTATGACAGCGCTTAATTATGTACTAGTTTAACGTTTTTGTCAATCCTATGTATATGGTCAAGATATCTAACACATAAATTAGTTTAATGAGTTTTTTGGTTTTTGTTTGCGTAGGTTTGCTTAAATAAGATAAATATGATAAATTAAGTTTACCTACTAATTACTATATATATGCGTTATTCTAACATTTTTTCTAAAACTAGTAAATCAGTTGCAGCTGATGCTGACAGTATCAATGCTAAATTATTAACTCAAGCTGGTTTTATTTATAAACAAATAGCTGGAGTATATAACTATTTACCTCTTGGGCTAAGAGTATTAAATAAAATAAAAAATATAGTTAGAGAAGAGATGAATGTTATGGGCGCTAATGAAGTATTGATGCCTACTTTAACTTTGGAAGAGAGCTATAGATCTAGCGGACAAGATAATATTGATATTCTATATCACCTAGAAGGTCATGGAGGATCAAAATTAGTGTTAAATCAATCACACGAAAATGTAGTTACCCCACTGGTGAATAGTTTTGTGTCTTCTTATCGTGAATTACCAATGGCAGTTTATCAAATACAAACTAAATTCAGAAACGAACCTAGGGCTAAATCTGGTCTTTTACGTGGTCGCGAGTTTTCTATGAAGGATTTATATTCATTTCACACAAGCGAAGAAAATTTGAATGAATATTATGATAAAGCAATTAAAGCCTATTTTAAAATTTATGAAAGACTAGGCCTTGGAGGTAATAGAACAGTTTTAACATATGCTTCCGGTGGAGTGTTTAGTAAATATTCTCATGAGTTTCAAACTTTATGTGAAGTAGGTGAGGATACAATATTTTTATGTGATAAATGCAATGTAGGAGTTAACAAAGAAATTATTGAAGAACAAAATACTTGTCCAGATTGTAAAGGTGAATTAGTTGAGAAAAAATCTATTGAAGTAGGAAATATTTTTAAATTAATGTATCGTTTTACCGATGCCTTTAAATTTAATTTTACCGATGCAGATGGTAATAATAAACATATTCCAATGGGTTGTTATGGTATAGGGATTTCTCGTGTCATGGGCACCTTAGTTGAGGTGTTTAATGATGATCGTGGCATAATTTGGCCAGAGAGTGTGGCGCCATATAAAGTACATTTATTAAATTTGGGAGCCGACGAAGAGGTAAAAAATCAAGCCGAAAAGTTGTATCAGCAATTATTAGCTGATAAAATAGAGGTATTATATGACGACAGGGAAGCATCGGCTGGAGAAAAATTGGCTGATGCCGATCTTATTGGCTGTCCGATTCGTTTAGTTATTTCTAAAAAAACACTAGAGAAAAAGAGCGTTGAAGTCAAGAAAAGAAACGAGCCAGAAGTAAAATTAGCCGCCTTAACAGATATTTCCACCTCTGGTGGAAAAAAAGTATTTTAAAATATTAAAAATAATATGCAAAACATAACAAATAAAAAATTAATAATTGTTTTTTTATTATTAATAATAAGCGGCGCGGCCGCGTTTGTTAGTTGGTTATATCTTTCTCAATCCAAGACGCTTTCACAAATAAACAAAGCAAGCAAGAGAACAATCGCGGCAACCTCTACCTTAGATAAGACGGTAAAAAAGACAACTACAGTATCTTCCACTTTTAAATTTGGCACAGGCACTACCACTTTTGATTTAATTGATAAAGATTATGAAGACAAAAAGATAGATTTTGAAACCAGTTTATTGTATAAAGTATATTACGCGTTTGGCGATAATCGTTTTCCATCTCAATATAATTCCACATCCAGTTTATTTGAAGCAACAGGAGTTTTTATGGAAATCAAGGAAAATTATAATAAGTTGTCTGAAAATACTAAAAAATTATTAGATCCATTTTTAAGACGACCAGATGATCCAGCTAGTTATATTTATCAACAATATAGTAAAAATAGTCAGGCCAAAGCCGACAATAACAATGGCTGGAATATTGTAGATCAGGCCTGGGCGGCTGATAAAAGACCTAAACAAGAAATGGATAGTTTAGTTACGGCTGATAATAAAATTAAAGTTTGGTATATGGCAAATGCCAGCAGTGGAAAAAAAATATTAGCCGAATACGCTGCGTACGAGTTGATTACCAATCAGGCCTGGAATAAATTTTATGCTTTATTGGGCAAAGTAGCGCCGCCATCCGACGGCAATTTAGGCGGAGACGATAAGATTGATATTTATATTCTTGGAGAATCTGATTTTTCAAGCAAAGTTTGGGGGCAAGCTATTGTCGATGTCCCTGGTAAAAGCTCTTTTATCATTATTAGAGATGATTTAGGCATAAATAATTTTAAAACTACATTAGTCCATGAATTATTTCATGTTTTTCAAGGTGCATTTTATTATGACTACGTTAAGAACAAATGGTGGACAGAAGGTGCGGCTGTCTGGGCGGAACATTTTATTTACCCCGCTTTAAATAGTGAACAGGCGCGCATTGACGCCTTTATGCCAAAACCAGAGCTCAAACTAACTAAAGTCGGCAATAGCCATGAATATGGCGCTTATTTATTTCCTTATTATTTAGCGCAAAAATATGGTAATGATATAATTAGACAAATTTATAAATTTTCCGAGATTTCAGGCGATGGTTTGGCGATTTATTCTATTAATTCAATTGTTAAAGGCGGTTTGCAAACTAATTGGCCGGAATTTACTTTGTGGAATTA
>CAYHSR010000004.1:0-16940 GCA_964359335.1 uncultured Gammaproteobacteria bacterium
GTTTTCTTATTTTCATGATCTTTTTTATTGGCGTGTCTAAACATATATAAATTTAATGTGTTAATGGTCAATTGGTATTGAGTTTTTTTAATTCGCGTGAAAAACTGCCTACATCCTTAAAATCACGATACACGCTGGCAAAACGGATATAGGCCACTTTATCAAAAATTTTTAAATGTTTCATGATAATATTACCGACTTCGGCGCTGGATATTTCCCGACACTTCTTTTTTTGCATATCCCTCTCAATAGCATGAATTAAAAGATTAAAACTGTCATTGGTATATTGCCTTTTGGTCAAAGATTTTTTAACACCTCTCACTAATTTATCTCTGAGATAACTTTCTCTATCCCCGTTTCTCTTTACTATAACTAAATCTAATAATTCAACCTCTTCGCCAGTGGTAAACCGATAATGGCACTTTTCGCACTCCCGCCGGCGACGGATAGAAAAACCGCTCTCAACCGGACGAGAGTCTACGACACTGGTATCTTTATTCTTGCACACTGGACAACGCATAATTAACACTATAATCTTATCATAATTTTTTAAAAAAAACAAACCACCATTCCAAGGCGGCTTTTGCTTTAGTATTTTAATGCTTCAATGAATTATCCACCCATCTTCTTACGCAAGAAAGCCGGTACATCCCAATCCTCGTCGGCTGATTTATCGACTGGCTCCTGATGATGCCCAGCCTTCTGGCTAAAAAATTTATTCATACTATTCTCTTCTTCCAAATTATCAATCGCGCCAACCGTTTGATTTTCCACAATCTTCTTAAACTGTTTATTTTCTGCCTCTTCTTCTTTCTGAGTCTTGCGCAAAAAACTGCTGGCCGAAACAAAAGATAATGGTCTGGCTAAAACTTTATTACCATCCTTCTTCTCGATCGCCGCTGACCGGCGATCTTCAAAACCGGTTGCCACGACCGTGATCTTAATGCTATCTTGAAGGCTTTCATCAATGTTAGCGCCAAAAATAATCCGCGCGTCATCAGAAGCCGAACTGGTAATAATTTTCGCCGCCTCGTTTACTTCGTCCATGGTTAAATTATTTCCGCCGGTAATAGTAAACAAAATTCCACTGGCGCCATCAATGGATAATTCCAATAAAGGGCTGGAAATCGCGGCCTTAGCTGCCTCCACCGCTTTATTTTCTCCACTGGCGGTACCGATACCCATTAAAGCCGAGCCGGCATCAGACATAATAGTTTTTACATCGGCAAAATCAACATTGATAATGCCTGGAATGGTGATCAACTCGGCGATGCCTTGAACGCCTTGTCCCAAAACATCATCAACAATTTTAAATGATTCCAACAAAGTGGTTTTTTTATCAATCATCTGTAAAATCCGATCATTGGGAATGGTAATAATCGCGTCAACATTTTTTGCTAACTCCTCCCAACCCGCTTCAGCCACTTCACTCCGTTTAGGTCCCTCAAACGCAAACGGTTTGGTCGCTACAGCCACTGTCAAGGCCCCCAACTCTCGAGCAATTTGGGCGACCATAGGAGCGCCGCCAGTCCCAGTCCCGCCACCCAAGCCACAAGTAATAAAAACCATATCCGTGCCTTTGAGCATTTCACGAATTTCGTTTTGCGATTCTTCGGCGGCCTTGCGGCCGATTTCCGGATTCATCCCAGCACCTAAACCGCGCGTGACAGTCTTGCCAATATGAATTTTGGTCGGCGCCGAATTGTGATGCAGAGCCTGAACGTCGGTATTCATTACTACAAAATCCACCCCTTTAATTCGGTTAGCCACCATGCGGTTGACCGCGGCATTTCCACCGCCGCCGACTCCGACAACTTTAATTTTGGCGTATGTTTCAATCTCCGGTTTTACTTGCGGCATAAAATTAATTTAATGGTTTAATAGTAAATATTGAACAATTTTTGTTCTCTTGTGTTTCCTTTATATAAGTGGCCTAAATTTATATGAACACTTAATGTATTCATCTCGGATTAAATAAAATAACAGAGTTGTCCTCTGTTGTATAGTTTATAATTGGAAGATGATAATGTCAAGTCAACCAAATAACAAATTGTGTATAACTTTATCTTTCTCAGGGCACTAAAGCCTTCAGCCATTTTTTCAACTGACCAGTCGCTTTACTGACCCCTTTAAAAATATTAATTCCACCACCTTGGTCGTTTATCTCCATCATGCTGCCCCATCGCACCAAACCAATCGCTGAGGCAAAACCCAAATCAGCCGCCTTGTCACTGATGCTATTAATATTAAGCGGATAGCCGAGAGAAGCCGGTAAACACAAAACTTTCTTGGCGACTTCCACCAACCCAGGCAATTTGGCGCCGCCACCGGTAAATACCGCACCTGCTGGCAACATACAAGATCTTTGCGCTTTTTTTAATTCCCCGTCTACTTTTTGTAAAATTTCTTCCATTCTGGCTTGAATAATCTCATTAATATATTTTTGTTTAACTTGTTCTGTTTCCGACGCGCCGGCTTCCAATAAATTAACCATCTCCGCTCGATTAACGACATTTGTTCGACAATCGCCAAAACGATTTTTTACCTCTTCGGCAATTTCCACCGAAACTCGCAATCCGATCGCCAAATCATTGGTAATATTTTCTGAGCCAAAAGGCAAAACCGCCGCATGCAGTAGTTCACCTTCTTCAAAAATTGCTAAATTAGTAGTTGAATTGCCAAAATCAACCACGACAGTACCTAATTCTTTCTGCCGTTTAGTTAGTACCGATTCACCACAGGCCAAAACAGATAAGACTAAATCATCTATTTCCAACCCTGTGCGATAGACCGCTTTAGTCAAATTTTTAATTTGCGACGCCGAACCCAAAATAATGTTGGAATCCACTTCCAAACGCATACCTGTCATGCCAACCGGATCTTTGATATTCATCTGATTATCAACTATATATTTTTTAGGTAAAACATGTAAAATTTCATAGTTAAGCGGCGTCGCCAAAGATCGCGAGGCCTCTAACGCCCGGCTGACATCTTCTTCGTTAATTTCATTGTTGCTTTTGGAAACCGCCACTATACCTTTACTGGTTTGCAACATCATATCCGCGCCATTCACCCCAACCCAAACACTGTCAATTGGCAAACCGACCATTCTTTCCGCCCGTTCCAAACAACCGGAAATAGAGGACACTAAATCCTCCAGACTGTTAACGCGGCCTTTATACACTCCTTCGGAATTATATTCCACCGCGCCTAAAATTTGTAGATCCAAATAATTAGACGGGTCAACTGCCATCTGCCCGACTACCATTCTAATCTTATTTGATCCAATATCCAAACCGGAAATTAAATTGCCTTGACTTTTTTTCATATTACTACTTATCTACTAAATTCACGACATGTGGGATTAAAATATACAGGCCTATTATAACAGATAATAACGAGGTAAGTAAGACCGCTCCGGCCATCATGTTTTTTAAATCGTAGACATACGGATGAAGCCGCGGTTTTAATAAATCGTTAAATTTTTCCAAAGCCGTATTGACAATTTCCATTATCAAAACCGCGAATATTATGATTATCATTAATATTCTCTCCCAAGTTTGCAAAGGCAGATAAATTGCCAGAATTAATACCAGCGCGCCAATTAAAGTTTGAATTCTAAAATTGCGTTCGGTTTTAAAAACATAACCAATACCTCTGATTGCCGAGGACACACTGCTTAAAAAATCAGCTTTTTGATATTTGTAATTCATGATTAATAATTTTTTCTTGCCAGCCAAACATAATTTTTGCTTGCTTAGGTTGATGATGATTGTAGCCCAACAGATGCAACAGGCCATGAATTACCATCCGTTTTAACTCGATGATCTCGTTAATCTGATAATGTTTGGACTGTCGGACAATTTGCGGATAACAAATATAAATCTGACCCAAAAAATTAGTATCTACTTTTCTTTCATCTTGCCACGCGAAAGCTAAAACATCGGTCGGTTTATTTGTGCCGCGGTATATTTGATTTAACTGTCTGATAACACCATCTCCAACTATATTTAATTCCAACTCAATATTATTTAATTTTAAAATTAAAGCCGCTCGTTTGACTATCGCATCAACCATTACCTGTTTCAAAAAACAACGTTTGATTCTGTTATTAAAATAAATTTTTATCATAATTAGTTAGCCGCGGTACTGCTGGTTGTCGTACTAATCTTTTCATTCGTGGAACTACTGATAGTACTGGTGGTGATGACAGTGGAAGAAGTAAAACTGCCGATAGACCATTGCTTAATATAATTATTGGATTTAGTTCTAAAACTCCTTGCCATCATCTCCATTATCTGCTGATAATTGACCTGATTAGCGTTGCTGGCATGATAAACAAGCGCGTACACCTGATCATTACTGACAAAATAATAAGCTAATTTATCATCTCTAACTTGCCCAATTTGCTCAAAGACACTAATAAAATTCTGCCAAGACACAATATTTTCTTTGGGCGCGTATTTAGCAAACCACTCGGCAAAAGTCTGGCCAGACGACAAATCAAACACTTTTATTTCCACACTTTCCCCATTCAGAGCGGTAAATAACATATCGCGATAACCAGAATCAACATTGCCATAAGTCCAACTGGCTGGATAATAAATTTTGTAATTAAAATTGGGATTTTGGTAGTCCAAAACCTGGCCGGAACCAATCAAACGATTTGGTTCTACCTTAGCCGGATTATATAAATAAAAAACCTCATGGCCGTCTAAATAACCGTCTTGATCGCTATCAACTAAGCTCGGATCGGAACCAAGCAGTAATTCGGCTTTGTCTGACAATTTGTCACCGTCATAATCCTGTCCAAAACCCAATAACTTTGAAGGGAATTCAATCGTATCAACCGACAAACTACTGGTGGTAGTTTTGTTATCCGAAGTGGTAGTAATTACACTAGTATTATCGACCGATTGATTATCTATAGTTGAACTTCTCACAGCCGCGAGCTGTGAATTGTTATTAGTATTATTATTTAAGATGATGGGCCGGCGCGTTCTAGATTGTGACCAAAAATATATTCCACCGCCAATAATTGCTAATATAAAAATCACTCCCCCGACTAATAATAAAAACTTGGGATTTGTGAATAAATTGGCCGGATGATTTTTTGTCTTTAATCGAGCGGCGGATTGTTTATCAAAATCTTGTTTTTCCGCCCGAGTCGGTTCTAGTGGTCTAAATTTAGCCAAATCAATTTCTTTCTTTACTTCTTTAAACTCCACGACCGGATTCTGGCCATTATAAAAATCGGTCGGCATTGCTTGTATCGCGACTTCGCCAAGATCATTTTTCGGTTTTGGAGCGTTTTGTCTGACTGATGGGTCTGATTTTTCAAACATAATTATTGAGTGGTGGTAGGTATATTATATAATTTGCCAGATCCAAGCGGATTATAACCGTTTTTTATTTCATGACCGTCCGGATAGGTGTCATTATCCGTATCTTTATTCAAAGGCAAAGTTTTCCAAATTAAGATCTCATCCCCATCGCTTAATCCATCGCCGTCAGTATCTTTTTTATTAGGATCAGTGCCTAACTGTTTTTCTCTAATATCATCTAAACCATCGCCATCAGTATCAATCGGCTCGCCAAACAAAATAGTATCAGTGGTTTGGCCCTTAACCGCGTCCTTGTTGTTAGTGGAAGTAGTGGTTGTCGCTGTATTGATATTCAACGCGTTATTATTCGGTTGATTAGAAGTCGGCTGTGGTACGATGGTCTGGTTTTTAACATTGATTATTTTGTTTTTGGAACTAAAAAATTTACCATAGACATACCAACCGGCAAATAATAAAATAACGACAACTCCCACTAACAAAAGAATGAATAAAATTTTACCTAAAACCGGTTCTTTCATTTTATATGAGGTAATCTGATTTAGGGACTGGGCCTGTCTATCTAAATCCGGATCGGACTCGCTGGCCGGCAACGGCCCTGGCGCTGGCTGATCATTAACTAATGGCTGTTTTGGTTTAAGAACGCCGGCTGACAAGGCGTCCGGATGGCCTTCTATTGGCCCTTTTCTATCAACTGAGCCAAGAGAGTTATCATCTTCCACACCGGAAAACATATCAACCGGTTCAGTCGGAAGATTATTGGGCGCGTTATTGTTAGAGATATTATCTTCAAACATATTGTGTTAATTATTCTAATTATTTAGATCGATTCCATTTATTTGATAGGGCTATAACCATTTCTAACTTCAATCCCATCCAAATACCCATCGCCATCAGTATCTTTTTTAAGCGGATCGGATTTATAAGTAAAAATTTCCGCGTAATCGGTTAAACCATCGTCGTCCGTATCGCTGGAAGTTGGACTGGTGTTGTATTTTTTTTCATCCACATCGCTAATGCCATCAAAATCCTTATCCGAGGCATAGGTTTTATCAATGGCGGAATCAAAATTTTTTTTCTGTTGTTGTATCAATCCGCCTCCGCCTGATACGGAGGATGACGGAGTTGGACTTGCCACAATTCCTATTCTACCATTTTTATTCTTAAAAAACAAAAAATAAATTCCTAATAAGATCAATATCAAAATCACTAAAGCGATAATAATTATTATGACCTTACCTTTTATTTTATTATTTAACATATTTATCGCTATATTCATATTTAAAATATTCCGGACCAGTGGCAATGGCGTTAATTTCTTCAATATATTTGCCGGGATTTTTATAATCTATATCGTTCTTCAAATTCAACACATGCCAATAACTCGCCGTCTGATTATTGGAGCCAATCGCTTTGCTGAAATAGAACGTCTTATATGGTTTGCTAAATAATCTATAATCGTAGTGACATTCACTCCAGGCTGGAAGAGCGGCAGATGGGGAGATACAATTAACATCGGAGCAACATTTTTTATGATTATTACCAACATAGTCCTCGGCAATATAAATATCCACTTTGAGATTATCACTGCTTTGATAGTTGGCAATATTTCCGCCAGGTAAACGAATGAATAGAGCGTAACTCCTAGATGTAGCTGGTGATGACAAATCTTGACATAAACCCATTTTTGCCGTCTCAACAGTGAAACTTTCCGCTGATAAACCGCCGCTGGAATTATTGTACGAATGATACCAAACCGCGTGTTCTCCAAAGTTACTGTGTTTATTATAATAATTAGTGCCTGTAGTAATATTGTTAATTAAATGACTGGTGCCCTCCATAACTTGAGCATTTTCAATAACACATTCTGATAAAGTAGAAGGGAGTGGGAATGGTTTCTTTTCAACATTAGGATAAACAAAACCACTTTGATAATTGCTACTATCATTGGTCCAGCTTACCACAAACCGAACATCTTTCGGTCTGGCTTGGATAGTCGATGTCATCGTATCTTTAATATTATAAAACTGATCTCTTTTTTTCGCGATGATTAGCTGAGAGACTAACATTTCATAACGCCAAGGTTCTTTTTTAATGGCTTTAGCCGACAAAACATCAAAATCAAAGCTATTGCCCCAACCGCCATTTAAAACCATTTTATAGGTTGGTACAGTAACTGAAGAATTGAAAGAACATTCCGACTGGCTGTTAATACTGGCTGCCGTAGTAGAACCCATATTAACCGAAACCAAAGTATACTTGGAATAATCAGTGGCGGAATTGAAACCGGCGATCGGCCACTCTGATCCGGCGGTTGGTATATTTTGTTTTAAGAAAAGCGTAACTGTTCCTGGAAATAATAATAATTTTTGATCAACCGGATTAATCCAAAGCGGATTAGTTGACTTGGGATCAATCGCGCTAATAATTTGACCGCTAACCTTGACGCCATTCTTTTTCAAATCGTCTCCGCACTCAAGACATTTATTGATAACGGTTTTACAATCAATGGCGCAATCTTTTGTACCTTGCCGCGTATTGCCAAGCAAAGATGCCGTTTCCGCCGAACAACTTTTTAGTAAATAGCCAATATGTTCAGTATTGAAACCATCATCCTGACCAATACCTAAAGTTGACGTTGCGGCGGCGTAAATTTTGCCATTAGAATCTTTATCGCAACTCTCGTTTTTTATCTGCACATTTCCATCGCCACAATATTCCGTCGGCTGAACATAGACAACTTTACAACTATTATCGCAATATTCGCAGGTCTGTCCATATTTTGGAATACATTCTTTATTATTATATTTTTCTTTGGTCGCATCATTTCCCCAATCACACGTTTCACCAGTTTCAATCGTACCATTACCACAGCCGGTAATTACTGAATTAACAACCGCGACGGCCACTGTGGTCGTACAGATTGGTTTAGTGTTCTCTTTATGTTTCCAATCACATTGAACAGTATCGCAAATATATTTGCCATCCTTGTTGTCTGGTAATTTACAACTGACGTCTTTTTCGCAAATTTCCTTGGCGCCGATGTTCGTGCCATCCACCTGATCATTTTGCACCAAACCATCACCGCAATAACCACCATAATTCTGGCAATCATAAGAACAAGCATTAGCGCTGTTTTTAATAAAACTATATAACTTATATTTCTTAGTTATCAGATCATACGGATCGCAAAATTCATAGAGGCTTTGCTTATAGCCATCACCGCAATAACCAGGATTTTGGGCTGACACCAAACCATCGCATTTATTATTACATTTATTCCATTTACCATTATTAGAACCGTCATCGCAAACCTCTTGATAATCCAACTTGCCATTACCGCATAAAGTGGCGTCTTGAGAGCATTTTGATATAGCGAGCGACCACTTGCAAGTCGTGGTAACGCAGGATTTGATTGTCTTCGTACCGCTCAACAAACAATTGTCATAAACCTCGGTTTGGCCTTTTTCGCAATCCTCGCTAATACTTTTGATTCCATCACCGCAAACATTCTGTTTATTGGCGGAAATGATTTCATTTGTACCAACACAGATACCGGTATTGGAAGTTAAAATAAAAGTGGTGGTGACAAAATTATTTAAGATAGCATACCAATTGTCAATTTCCGGCCGGCCTAATATACCATAGCCAAACGGATTTTCAAACCTTGCCCGGACAGTGTAATCAGTCGTGTTTACATTATAAATGTAACGGAAAGCTAATGATCGCGGATCGCAAGCAAAACTTAAACGCAAGTCCTCAGTACTCCAACCTGTGACAGAATCATGAATTACGCATTGGCCATCACCACAGGTTGATGTAGCTAAACAAAATGTGCCTGTGCTTAATTTGCAGGTGCCAACTTTTCCAAGCTTGTTGATCGGGTCAATCGCCAAATTCGCGTTAAGCTTGTTGCCTAAAGCGCTTTGCCAAGACGGCCAAGTACTTACTGACTGCCCAATCAATAAACTGCCGGACTTGAGATCGGGATAAATTTTATTTTCCAATAACTGATATATTCCACCCAGACGTTCTAATCGCGAATAATTTCGCTTGATTTTACTAATTTGAGCTGAACAGGATTCATCAGTGGCGCAATCCAAATCAGTCGTACATTTCTTTGTCGCATCCGGATTGTTAACATCTATTCCGCACTCTTTATAATCGGTTAAATTTATATTAAATTTAAGATTATTGAGCAGTTCGCTAAAAACCTTTTTAGTAGCTGAATCTGCGTCGCTATTTATACCAAATAAATAGATATTGCTATATAATTTTGACCCTTTAGTGCTGTCGTATCCAGTGTAATTGAGCGCGTCAATATAAAAATTATTGCCATCGGTTAAAGCATTATAACCGTCGATAGACTTTTGACTGATATTAGGATTATAAAAACTTTGCGACTTATACCAATCAGCTAAACTCAGATTTGCAACATTAGGAAATATTTTAATAAAAATGGCATCGGTATTTTTATTGTTAGTAAAAATAAATTCTTTTAAAATAGAAGAGGTGGATATTTTTTCTGGAGTAAATTGAACCGCTGGACGCAACAATGGTAAATCATCAGACTGGCCATAACTGCCACTGTCAGCGCAATAATAGGTTTTAAAATTCATGAAACCAGCAGGTGATTTTGGTATACTGCTACCATCAAATATTTCGTTAGTAAAATCGTAATGATCATTGTTGCCAAATTTATCTTCATAAGGCAAAATTGGCCCGCTAACTCCATTTACAAAAGCTGGCGGCCATGGATTTTCGCATAAACTGATCAGGACATTGGCGCGATCCGTACCGGCAGTTTTACCGGCCGTATTGGCATATTTATCAACCGTAATCTGAGCGGTCGCCCGAATATCAATTTCGCCTTCCCGATTTTTGGAAGTTAATTTATTCTCTTCGCTATTGGTTGTGGTAACAAACGTTAATTTAACATAATCATTGATAAAAGGCGCCCACTGATATTCCCATGCGTAAAAATTGGGAATAGATTGAATCTCTTGATCATTTTTAGTATAACCATAAGCTGATAAAGATGAAGTGGCATTATATTTTTGGAAATAAACTTGGGATGGCTTGACTTCCACTTTAGTCAGCTGGCAAATTTCATTGGCGGTTTTAAATTGCCATTTAAAATTTTTATTTTCACTTTTACTATAATCTTTACCGAGTGATAAACCGTAAATATCCGTAAGACCTTCTTTTAACATTACAGTGTAATCACTACCAAAAGCCAGCGGTTGAGTTAATTGCAAATTAACGGTAGAATGACCTGTCTTGGTATCAATCAATAAAGTCGGCACACCCAAATTCTCGCCAGAACACCATTGCGCTTTCGTAATTTCAGCGGCCGCCGGACTGAAAAATAAATTCTGGACAAAATTAACTACTTTAACAATTATTTTTTTATACCAAGGCCAATTATTATTAACGTTGTTTGAATAATCATTATAGACCAATTTAGTTATATCTTCGGTACTACTGCAATTAGCTATGGAATTGGACGAATAACCTCGAGCGATTAACAAATTTTGCGCTAATGTTGTCTGATTAATAATACTATCAAATTCAACTTTAATTGAAGTATTTGGACAAACATTATTCGCATCCGTAGATGTACTGCCTGGATAAACCGAAACAATTCGCGGACGTTTATAACAACAGCTATTATTGGCCACGGCAAAACTTTTATCTTTGCTATTAGCATTTTGGCAGTCCTCATCGGTCTTAAAACCGCATAATATCCGATACTCGCCGCTGCCTTTTTTAATCGTATTATCAACGCTATTCGTGGTACTAGCAATAATGTCAGTTTTTTGCATAATCGTACCAGTAGTATTGACTGTCTTACTGGCGCCAACCGCTTCTACCAATGACCAAGGGTTGGTTATGTCTTTATGTTCAGAAGTCAAATCAAATTCCTCACAAGTATCATCTTCTCCGTTTTCTTTTTTATCATTACCGCAAAAAGCCATGGTCTGATAATAAAATGACGAACCGGCATTGCGACCATTGGTCTGGCACCATTCTTCCGTTGAAGTAGTTGAACTATAAGAACAAACGCCGCAATAAACGTTTGAATTATTGCTCTTAAAAAGCTTACAACTATTCTCATCTGACTGACTCTTAAAATTCACTAAACAATAATCATCACACCAGTTTGATTTTAGTGGAATACCATTATCTAAACGATCGCAACCCTTATCTTCATTTTGGGCGGTAATTCCATCCCCGCACTGGCTTAATTGATTTTTGCATGCAATCTGAACCGAAGTGGTGGCAAAGCCGGCATATTCACCAGTAATATTATACACAGCGCACCAATTAGCCGACAAACGGGTGCCTTGATGCAAACATTTATTGTCGCAAAACATTGCCGATTTACTATTAGTAGTCATGGCCGAAATTCCACGATCACATTCTTCGCCCATACCAATCAATCCATTGCCACAGATAGAAGCGCCAACTTGACTAGAATCAGTATTTTGTGATGAACCCGTATTTAAACAAACATTGCTACAGCCGGTTTTATTTTTTCCAGGATCACACTCCTCACCAATCGTGGAAGAAACAAAACCATCGCCGCACAAACCAATGTCAACCGTGGAAGTGGTGGAAGTGGTATTTTTGTTGCCTAAATATAAACAATTCAATCCGCACGATTTAGAGTTTGGCGGATCGCAGTCTTCTCCTGCATTTATTTTTCCATCCCCACAAACCGGAAAATTATAACCATAAGGTATATCACTGCCTTTACGCAAACAATCGGTTGTGCAATAACCTTTGGATCCTGAGGTTTTTACCGCCGTCACTTTGGCTACTTTAGGATAAGCAGAGCTCCAAGACCAATCAAATTTCCAAGGGTTTAACAATTGGCCTGCAACACTGCATTTGTCCGGACTGGAATAAGCACTGGCTTTAAAAATGGTTTTATTTTTATTGCTTTTGGTTTCGTAAACTAAAGGCATAACCAAAACCTTATCAATCACACATTTTTGACTCTTGGTTCTAAACCGCCAATCAGCTTTATGGCCGGTATTTATATATGGCTTACGATTACTATTTTCGTCATTATCATCGCGAGTCCACAATAATTGATAATGGCCTTCGTCTTTGGTGTCTTGCGAAACCTCCACTTTGTATAATGTGCCTGTAGCTAATTCGGTTTTAATGACATAGGTGTCAGTACTTTTATCATCAAAACAAAATACGTTGACATCATTTGACGAACAAATACTTTTAAATGTGAGTGGTGTTGAAGTGGTTTTTAAACAATTTTCATCTTCACATTTATATAACCGCAAGGACTCATTTATCAATCCTTTTGAATTATTATTTTTTCCGGACATGGCAGTATTGAATTGCACATAAATTTTGCTCTCCGGACATGCCTCTAAACATTTTGGACCATAGTCAACTACTTGCGGATTGGTCAGATCAATAAATAAACTAGAAGTGCCGGACGCTTCAATCTTTTGATTTTGATTGGTAGTGGTATTAAAAGTGGCTTTAATAGACACCGCGTCCGTAGGATTAGTCAAACCAACTCCAACGGTATTCTTTTTGGCATAAGCTTGAGCCGTAGCGCCGGTAACTGATCCATAAATAGCAGCATACTTGGTATTGACTGATGTCCATAATTTATTTAAGCCACTAACATTCATAGCAACACAAGCCTGATCTGACAAGCCATGAGCGCGATAAGTTAAATCAGCGATTGGAGTATATAATGGATATTCCAACCGATAAGTACGGAAACTATAAGGAGTAATGTATAAAGATTTTAATTTGCAATTCTGAGTACCGGTCTTAAATACATAACAATAGGCAGAATTGGCGTCATTTTGACAAGGATTGGTCTTTAATAATGGAGTATTGCTGCCTTGCGCCTGAATACTATTTTTTAAAACAACTTGATACCATTTATCCGGCTTCCAACTGCCATTTAGCGGTACTACTTCAATAAAACTGGTGGTAGCTGAACCGGTATTGGCTGTAACAATCGGCGTAGCATAATTTAGACCGTTCACTAAATCATTAGGATCATATAAGGTCACGGCCGAATTAGCCACCCGAGTACAATTATTGCTATCAGTAGTGGTACTGATTGTTTTACTGTCGCATTCATACACTTCCAAATCAGGAGTGGTTTTTAGATTAACTTTATTAACAACCGCGGTAAATTCCGCCACCACCGACGCGGTTAAACAAACATTGTCTCGATCAGTTAAAGTTTGATAGTCATTCCATTGCCTGCTGGGCGATGGACTGGGAGGATTGGACAAAGTACATCGTTCTATTACTCGAGGTACAGCAGGAATTATTCCGGTGCTAAACTGCCAAATATAAGCGCTGTTTAAAATCTCGCCAGAACACAATTCGCCGGTTTTGCGACAAGCGCCCTTTTCCGATCCATTCACGCAACAATGATAACCTATCTGACAAAGATTATTTTTAGTGGTACAATCATAGACCGAAAAATTCAAGCCATTGCTCATCTGTCCGTTATGATAAGCAACCACTGGGCCTGATTTGGCGTTTTGAGCCACGGTAGTAGATGCCATCTTGCCTTTTGCTAAAAAAATGACATCCAATAATCCACTGGTACTAGCCACAATTCGGCCCTGAATAGTTGAGGATGACGCTCCATAGTTCCAAAAATAAATATTAGAAGTGGTATAGAAATATTCGCCATAAATTTTTAAATTACTTGGTATTGGCGCGACCGGACCGGAAATTGGATCAATTTGGCAAATACCCGGAGCAGGATTATCTTTAGCTAATTGAAAAACATCTTTAGCAAAATCAGACGTCTTATTTGGCGTCTCCGACGTGATTATCCGTACTTTATAAATTGTATTTTTTGGAGCGCTAACCTTTGGAGAAAATGGAAATTTAACAATTATTTGTTTATCATTCCAAAGATCGTAACAGCCAATCGGAAAATTATCAAAATCCCCATCCACCTCGCTTAGATTATTATCAATTGGCACAAATTCAACTTTGCCTTTATAGGAAGTAAAATTTTTACCAACAATCGTAATGTATTCGCCAGCGGCTCCTTCGCTCGGGTAAACACTTTCTATTGTTGGCAGATTAGAACTGCCCACTGGATCAATCTTAAACTTAAGGCCATTACTCTCATACCCTTGACTATTTTTTACCTTTACAGCAACACCACTCGAATTTAGATTAGGAACCACAGCCACGACGTTAGATAAAATCGTGGAATTATTCCATTGCGCGACACTTGCATATGTCTTAGCAAATAAAACTTGACCGGTCAGATTGCCAAAATTAAACCCGGATAATAAAACCTGATCTCCAGGCGCGCCATGATTTAAAGTAAGACTGCATAATCCAGGATGGATATTATCGTCAACCGCGAAATTTGGTAATTTTGGAGGAATATTGTCGTTAGTGGCATCAGAATATTTAACTATGACTTTTTTTTCATTGGTAGTGGAAGCGGTTAACAATTTTATACCTGTACTGCTGGCCGTTCCTTTGGGTAACGCGATAATCACTTCCCGATCAGTCCAACTGCCAGAACCGCAATTAGCTAAACTAGCTTTTATGGTCCACTGACCTTGATTATCTTGTAAATATACTTCACCTGTAGAACTGCCAAATTTAAAACCAGCTACACTAATTAACGTACCTGGCGCACCTGATCTGGGTGAGAAATCAGTGATGCGCGTTGTTTCGCAAGCATAACAATCTTTTCCGCCACAATCATCACCCAATTCATCTCCGTCTTGCTTGCCGTTAAAACAATGCGCGGCAAGCAGATCGGCCGAGGTAGTCGCGCTTCCCTTGCCTTTATCCCAATCATAAGCAATGGCTTCTAAAACATAAGTACCTGGCAATAATCCGGCAGTATTCCAATTTATAGTCGTTGTACCAGATAGTTTACAACTTTCTTTAGGACTGACTGAGGCTGCCAATATTCCATTGACTTTTAAATCAATCTCCTTAACTCCACTGTCATCTTGATAACCGACAAACACCGGCACTACTGTCCCCTGTTGCGACATAGCCGGAACTTCCAATTTAGTAATAAACGGATTTGTCCTATCCACCGCGCTGCCAGATTTAAAATTGATGTCTTTACATCCACCTTGGCTGATTAAACACTGCAATGATTTAGAATCAATATTTTCAACAGTCAAGACATTGCTCGCGTTTTTAAATTTTAACGTATAATTGGTCTTACTTTCAAAACAATCGTTGCCCAAAGGTTTTCCCTGGCCATTTTTACCGCAATCCCCTTGTGGAGTAAAGACAGCTTTATTTTTATTGTTGGCATCCAGCCAATCCCAACTTCCAGCTACCGATTGACTGTCATTTCCATCTTTTAAAATCACAATGTTACCTTTTAAAGTACTGGTGTTCACCTGCTTATTAAATGTTAGAGATAATTGCGCGTTGCGTACGCACATATCGCCGCCATTTGGCACATTGATTAAATAAAAAAACTTATCATTAAAATACCCGCCGATCGGACCGCCATTGTTTGATCCGCCATCGGTTTGCTCAATACCAGTTGTAGCTGCCACCAATTTTTTAATTACAAAACTGACAATCGCGTAAGCTGACAAAATAATCATTAAACCGATTACCCCGTTAATTAAAATCTTTTTAGCGGTTCCAACTTGCTCTTCATTGCCACCTGCCGTCATCCACATAAAACCGCCGTACATTATTAATATTAAAGCCACTATTCCCAACAAACCCAAGGCATATCTGATTATTCTGGTGATAATAATTCTAATATCAGTTGTCGGCAGGCCAATGGTACTGCTTACCTGATCTATTCCCAAATCCAAAGGTTGTTGTTGAGCAAAAACTTCTCTAAATAAAAACAAGCCAACCACCACGATTAGTATAAATAAAATGAAAGAAAATATTTTTTTATCCGCCAACCAGCGGATTCGTTTAGTGTTCATTTATTTTGAAATATATATTAAATCTTTAAGATCTTTAAGACAAGTAGTGGCGCTATACAAGTCAGTGCCTTTTACTCCTATGGCGCTATCGCAATATAGATTGGATTTAGTTGAACTGGTGACACTGTTGCAATTAGTTGAAGTACCGTCGCAAACAGTTGATTGAATGCTGCCAACAACATTGCTGCCTGGACCTAATCCGGGATAAAAACAATTAAAATTAACATCTTCTACCGCCGAAGTGATTTGCGGTATATAATAATAGGTTGCGCCTAAAACACTGGTTATAAAATCGCCATGTTTTATCGTTGAGGTAGTGTAGTGATTGGTGGAGCTCACCGGCAAATCAATCTCAAACCGAAACCACATTGGGTACTTATAAGCCGGATGTTCGGTAATACCAATCGTATAAATTGAACCAACGCGCATGCGCTTGGAAAAAACCGCCACAATATCTTCGGTGGTAGAAACACTGCCAACACTAACGCCAGGTTTAGTAGATCTTAAATACGGCGCGGTTTTGTCTATTTTATCTTCTAAAGTAAATTTCCAATAATAATTATCAAAATTTTTAGAGATTGGAAAACCACTGCCATAATTTAGCGTTGTGTTTGGATCGTCTATCTTATTATTTTTATTGCAATCC
>CAYHSR010000005.1:0-16349 GCA_964359335.1 uncultured Gammaproteobacteria bacterium
AAACGACTAAAAAATATGGCTAGACAAAATATTGAATTTTTAGGTCGTATCAGCGAAGAACAAAAAAGCCAACTTTTATCACAAGCGCGAGCTTTTATCCATCCACAATTAGAGGACTTTGGCATTACTCCGGTTGAAGCGATGGCCTCCGGCCGGCCGGTTATCGCTTATTCCGGCGGTGGCGCGTCCGAAACGATTCAACACCAAAAAACCGGTCTATTTTTTCACCACCAAACTTGGGAACACTTGTTAAAAACTTTACAGGAATTCAAACAATACAGCTGGGATTCAATTTACATTCGCGACCACGCCACAAAATTCGCTAAAAATATTTTTCAAAAAAAAATCCAAAATTACGTGACTAATCGATACGAAGAATTTAAAAATAGACTGGAACAACCAAGACTAATTAACAACGGATAAAGCGCTCGTTAATTGTTAATTATTATGAACATAGCCATTGACATACGCCCGCTAATGTCGCGCCACCGCGCTGGCGTTGGCGAATATACCTACGAACTTTTAAACGCGCTATTTAAAATTGACTGCCAAAATCAATATTTTTTATTTTATAATTCCAACAAAGATGTCGCATCATACATTCCGCGCTGGACAAATAAAAACGTCCATTTTATTCAAACCAAATGGCCAAACAAATGGTTCAATTTTTGCCAAAAATTATTTAAATACCCCAAAATAGACAGGATTATCAAAAAACGATGCCGCGCTTCGTTGGATTATTTCTTCTCACCCAACATCAACTTTACCACGCTTTCTCAACATACTAAACAGATTTTAACCATTCACGATTTATCATTTAAACTCTATCCGCAATATTATTCTCTAAAAAGATGGCTCTGGCATAAAATAATTGACGCCGAAAAACAAAGCCAAAAAGCCGATATTATTTTAGTCCCATCAAAAAATACTAAACGGGATATTGTGGAGTATTTTAAAATCAATCCAAAAAAAATAAAGGTGTTGTATCCAGGAATCAATTTTTTAAATAATGATTCTGGAGTGGTAAATAGTAATGAAAAAGTTAAAGAAATCCGACAAAAATATAATTTACCCGATAATTTTATTCTATATTTAGGCACCATCGAACCAAGAAAAAATATAATTGGTATAATCAAGGCCTTTGAAAAACTTAAATCACAATTTCCAATATCTAATATCCAATATCTTATCATCGCCGGCGCCAACGGTTGGAAAAATAGAAAAATATATCAACAAGCTAAAAAATCAAAATATCATAATTGTATAAAATTCATTGGTTATGTGGCGCCAGCTGATAAACTGCCGCTCTATTCTTTGGCTAAAATTTTTATTTATCCTAGTTTTTACGAAGGTTTCGGTTTTCCAGTGTTGGAGGCTATGTCCGTCCATACACCGGTAATTACCTCCAATCGATCATCTCTGCCGGAAATTGTCCAAAACTCCGCTTATTTAGTGAACCCACACAAAACTGATGAGTTGGTCAGAGCCATAAAAGAATTAATGGAAAATAATAAATTAAGAGAGTTTTATATTCAAAGCGGTTTAAAGCAGATTAAAAAATTCGCTTGGAAAAAAACCGCGGAAGCATTTTTAAACGTATGCGCATTGGGATCGACGCTCGAATGTATGGGCCCGAAAATAGCGGACTCGGACGATATGTTGAACAGTTAAGCAATCACCTACTTAATATTGATTCTGATAATGAGTATATTTTATTTTGCCTAAAAAACAATATTCCTAAATTGGAAATTGCAAATTACAAATTGAAAATTGTAATTTGTAATATTCCATTGTATTCATGGCAAGAACAAATTTTGTATTCATCAATTATTAAAAAGGAAAGTGTTGATTTAATGCACTTCCCTCATTGGAACGTTCCTGTGTTTTATAATCAACCATTCATAGTAACCGTGCACGATGTAATTATGTATCATTACTCCAGAGCCGAGGCCAGCACCCATGGACCGTTTGTTTATTGGTTAAAAGATAAACTGCATCGGTTGGTCATTAAGCGCGCGGTTAGTAAGGCAAAACACATTATAACCCCCAGCAAATTTACAAAACAAGATGTTGCTAAAACGTTTGGAGTTGATTTAAAAAAAATTAGCGTGACACACTTGGCGCCTTTTGCCATAAAAAACAAGGAACAAGAAATCGGGATTACAGACACTGCCACGACCAACTCCACGCTTCCTAATCCATACGTTCTCTATGTTGGAAATGCCTATCCACATAAAAATTTAGACAAATTGCTTGAAGCCTGGAAAATATTCTCTCAAAAATATTCTGACAAATATCAAATGATCTTGGTTGGCAAAAAAAATTATTTTTATCAAAAATTAATTGAAAAAATAACAATGTGTCAATGTAACAATGTTATATTTATTGATTACCTGAATGACAAAGAACTAGTAAAAATCTACCAAAAAGCCAATTTATACGTCTTTCCTTCTCTGTATGAGGGCTTTGGTTTGCCATCGCTGGAGGCAATGCAATATAATATTCCGGTGATTTCCTCCAAAGCAAGCTGTTTGCCTGAAATACTGGAAGACGCGGCCTTTTATTTTGACCCAAATAACCTTGATGAAATGGCGTATGCCATGCACTTATGTCTAAACGACATGAATTTACGAAACAAATTAACGACCAGAGCGCGCGCGTTGCTCAAAAAGTATTCATGGGTAAAAACCGCCAAACAAACGTTGAAAATATACCGCGATGTTTTGTAAAAATTTTTAAAAAGCCAACTGTGCATAAATGCAGAATATATACTGCGTTTTTTAATTAAAATATGGTATAATATAAGCATAATTTTCCATTTATAAAATTACTTGAATGTCTAAGATAAGAACAAA
Source organism: uncultured Gammaproteobacteria bacterium (assembly GCA_964359335.1). Lineage (GTDB taxonomy): Bacteria > Patescibacteriota > Patescibacteriia > Magasanikbacterales > GWA2-37-8 > CAYHSR01. The sequence goes on from CAYHSR010000005.1 coordinate 2,856, forward strand.
ACCAAAACTTCAACTTCGCCGGTGCGCTGTCTGCCAAAAAATCGGACATAATAAATCAACTTGCCCCCAAATGATGACGGTTCCGATTCAAAACCGCGAAAACGCTCCTCCGATAAACGGCAGTCAACCGCTTAAGTTTTATATTCACCATGTAACGGATGAGCCAAAAAAATCACATAACGTTATTGATCTAAAAAAACATAATATTTGGAACGAGATTAATGCTTGCGCGCCTTTTTTGAACGAGCCAACCGGTTATAATAATTATCATCATCTTACGACTTCGCCGCGACACGTCCCAAAACAAAAACTAACTCGGCCAACCACTGATGGAACCGACTTAGAACAATTTTTGCCAACCGACCAATCAGCAACGATAAATCCGATAAGTTTCTCGCCGCAAAAAAATAATTTAAATGTTGGGTTACCTGAATCAAGCCGCCAAATAAAATTCAACCTTGATCTTAAAAAAAAGGCGATCCGAACAACAAATTATGTAAAACTTAATACGATCGGGCTTATCGCTAATTTACTCTATCACCTGCGCCAATGGCAAAAAATTTATTTCCCGCTAAAAAGAACGATCGTATCTTTAACATTATTTTCTTTAATCATTTTCGCCCCGACTCACGCCAAAAGTTATTATCAAAATTTAGTTGTCACCGCTCAAAAAATAAAAAGCGACGGCGAACAGGCCTATGGCAGTTTAGAAAAATCAACTACCCAACTATTGAGTGGCGATATCTCTCAAGCGCAAACAAATATCACTGTCGCTCTGGCGGAATTTGCTTTAGCTGTAAAACAAATGGAAGACAGCCACCCATATCTACAGACAATCGCGGCGCGTCTGCCAATTCTAAAAAATAAAATTAACAGCCAGAAGGCGTTAATCATCGCCGGACAAAATATAACTTTGGGTAACGAATTATTGTTAGGAACAATCAACAAAATTCAAAATTCCAGTTCCACTTTGTTAAAAAATATTGAAATAATCAATAATGACTTGTCTCTGGCTCTGCCTTATTACGACGATGGACTAAAAAACATCAATTCCGCAGACGTCAATATACTACCGACCGATTACCAAGATAAATTTCTGAAATTCCAAAAAATGTACGCGACTTTTGTCTCTGATTTAAATAACATCAATAATTCAGCTGATGCCATTAAAATTGCCCTTGGCGGACAAGGAGTTCGGCGATATTTATTGGTGTTCCAAAATGAAAATGAAATCCGTCCCACCGGTGGATTTATCGGCAGTTACGCTCTTTTAGAAATCAAAAACGGCCAGATAAATAAACTGGAAATTCCAGCCGGAGGCAGTTATGATATTCAAAGTTTATTGGATAAAAATGTTGAACCGCCAGCCCCTCTGCTAATGATTGCCAATCGCTGGCATTTTCGGGATGCCAATTGGTTTGCCGATTTTCCCACCAGCGCCGAAAAACTGATGTGGTTTTACCGGCATAGTCGGCATATTACCACGGACGGCGTAATCGCCGTCAATGCTTCGGTGCTGGAAAGATTATTAACTGTTACCGGTCCAATTGACGATAAAAATCGTGGCGTAAAATTAAGCGCAGCTAACGCAGTTGAAACCATTCAAAAAATAGTTGAAGAAGGACCGGAAAAAACCAATGCCGAACCAAAAAAAATCATTGGCGAATTAGCGGTTCAATTTATCAATGATTTCCAAAAAATTGATGCCAAAAAAACCTTGGACCTATTAAGTAATTTCCAAGACGCTTTGGTTAAAAAAGAAATTCAGTTGCATTTTGTTGATAACCTACCAGAACAAACAGTAAAAAAATACGGTTGGAACGGCGGACTGGCGGATCTAAAAGATAATCAGGATTATTTGTTGGTGATAAACGCGAACATCAACGGCCGAAAAAGCGACGCCAAAATGGCGCAAAAAATCAGTCATCAATCAGTCGTGCAACCGGATGGCTCAATTATCAATACTGTCACCATTCAGAGAACGCACAGCGGACAAGCGGGGGAAGAATTTTACGGTTACCCAAATACTAATTACATCCGCCTGTATGTGCCTAAAGGAAGCCAACTACTAAAAAGCGGCGGATTTACTTGGTTAGATGAAAACTTTTTTAAAGCGCCGGATAAATACGCTAAAACCGATCCGGATTTGACTAACTATATCAAAGAAGTTGGTTTTGATCCGCTAACCGGCACTGGAATATCCGAAGAAACCAATAAAACCGTATTCGGCAATTGGTTAGTAACTGAACCGGGTAAAACTAATGCGGCCTATTTTACCTATAAATTACCTTTTAAAATCATCCAGCAAACTAAAACTGAAAAAAAATGGTTTGATCTAATGAATGATAATTCCACCAGTGGAAACTATCAACTGATTGTTCAAAAACAATCCGGAATAGTGAGTGATTTTAATTCAACAATTATTTTTCCCAATGATTGGTCGCCGACATGGAACCAAGGCCAACAAATGAAATTAGCCAGCAATGGAGCGGTAATAGAAGGTATTAAACTCAATACTGATATGGTCTGGAGTTTAATTATGAAGAAATAATCACGATGTTGCTTAATTGTTACACCTGCCAGCCAATGCCAGGCGTTTGCAGGCGGATTGTGTCATTGTTAAATTATTCACTATCAAACAAATATGCCAGCCGAACAACCAATTTTCTCAAGTAAAACAATCGAGGAGGTCGTCAAAAAGAAGATTATCCGACGACGCCGGCCAATTAGTAAACCGACAATAAAAAAAATAAGAGAAAAAAACATTCAGACTGACAAAATGGCCAAACAGCTTAACAGTATTTATCAGGATACTAATGGAAATATGCCAAATATGAAAAGAATCAAAGTGAAAAAAGGACATCCAATTATAAAATTTCTATTTTCTCTAATCGTCGTCGGTGGTTTGTTGGCCGCAATCGCCTGGGCAGGATTTTTTGTTCTGCCCGGCAACAATAATTTTTCTGAAGACAAAGTACAATTAGTCATTCAAGGAACAAAGAATATAACATTGGGAGCCACCACAACCTATATTATTAGCTACAACAATAATCAAGCCACTAAATTAGCCAACGCCATCTTAACTATTCAATATCCAAATGGCTTTGTATTCAAAGACAGCAATCTTCCGTCCGATAATAGCGGACACACCGAATGGAAACTGGGCACAGTTAAACCAAACGAGAAAAGAGATTTAACTATCACCGGCCTAACTTACGGTTCGCCCAATAACGAAGAATCGTGGCGGGTATTTCTAAACTATAAGCCGGAGAAATTTAATTATAACGCGCAAAAAATGGCCACTCTTAATATTACATTGGATAAAAGTCCTTTTTCTCTCTCGGCCAGCGGACCGGATAAAGCCATCTTGGGCAACGATGTGGAATATAAAATAAAAATAACCAATAAAGATAAAAATAAATTAGGCGACTTAACCGTTTCGCCTAAATGGACAACGCGATTTTTTATCACCACCTCCACGCCCGCTATGGATAAAAATAATAATTGGATCATAGACACTTCAACCTCAACTTATAACTGGGAATTATTGGTTAAAGGACGCTACGCGAGCACGACCGAAAAAATCGCCAAAACGTCTTTTACTCTCAACCTGCCATTGTCCGCCAACCAAGAGGTCTACCAATTGGATAAGAAAGAAATTGAAACCAAATTAGAACAAAATAATTTAAAACTTGGATTAGTCATAAACGGCAAAACCGACAATTTCACCGTTCAACCAGGCGACTCGTTGAGCTACAATTTGTACCTAAAAAATTCCGGTTCTGATGATTTAAAAAATTTAAAAGTTAGTCTGCAAATTGACGGACCATCCTATAATAATCGCAGTGTAATGGATTGGGCAAATATTAAAGATAAATATGATGGCGATGTTATCGGAACGCAAATTAGCCCAACATTGCGCCGGGGAGAAGTCATTTGGTCTAAAACACAAATTTCAGAGATGACGACTTTGATACCGAATGACGATATCAGTATTGACGCTACTTTGGGTATTAGAGATATCAACCAATTTGATTTAACTCAGCTAAAAAACTCTGAACTGGAAGTGTCCGCTCTAGCTAGTTATACCGACAAAAATGGCGATACCAAGTCATTGGCCGGTAACCCGATTAAAATTATTATCAATTCCGATTTGAAATTGGAGGTACGCGATACCAAAAGTACTCAAGACAGCAAAGAACAACATGTGATTCAGTGGATATTAACCAATAATTTCCATGATCTTAAAGATATTACGTTGAGTGCTGATGTTTATGGAAAAACCAAATGGCAGTTAGAGGGCAAGGAACCGGCCGGCAAAGCCCAATATAATACTTCCACGCAAAACATTACTTGGAAGATAGACAAAATGCCTTTAACGGTAGATACTTTGGCTCTACCTTTCTCCATAACTATCTTGGAAAATAATCCGTCGCAACAAATATTGGTATCTAAAATAAAAGTTGAGGCGATTGATACGATTACTAACCAAAAAATAAATTTAATTGGCAATGAAATTAAGTTAAAATAAAATTTTTAATTAATTGCTCGCACTGGTGAATATCATCGGCTTTAATCCATGCGATACTCTTATCCCTCTTAAACCAAGTCAATTGCCTTTTCACATAACGCCGAGTATCGCGTTTTAAAATTTCAACTGCCTCGGCTAAAGTTTGCTCACCAGCTAAATAATCTCTAAACTGCCGATAACCTAAGCCACTCATTGCTGGCAAATCCCAGTTGTATCCCTTAGCTAATAATTTCTTAACTTCTTCCATCAAGCCATTTTCTATCATTTGATCCACTCTCTGATTGACGCGATAATAAATTTCCTCTCGCGGTCTTTGTAGTCCGACCTGTAAAACATCAAATAATGGTTTTGCTCGTTTCTGTTGTTTTGCAAAAGATTGACCAGTTGATAAGACAACCTCCAAGGCCCGAACCACCCGCCTTGGATTAAGCAGATCAATTGATTGAGCACTGACTGGATCTTCTTTCTTCAACAGTTCAACCATTTCAGTCAAAGATTTATTTTCTATTTCTCGACGTAATTTTTTATTTGGTTTAATTTTGGGAATGTCAAAATTATCCACCAGAGCCGATATATAAAGACCGGTTCCACCAACTAAAAAAGGAATTTTTTGGCTCTTATGTACATTCTGAATAATTCTGACAGCTTGTTTCTTAAAATCAGCCAAACTAAATTCTTCATCTGGTTCAAGACAATCAATCAAATGATAAGGTATGTCATCAACTAAATACGTCTCGCGATTCTGTTCGGTTTTCCATATCCCAGACGGCTGACCGGTTCCGATTGGCATATATTTATAAATCTGCCGAGAATCTGCTGAAATAACCTCGCCATTAAATATTTGACACAATTTTATCGCCAACGCGGTTTTGCCAGTGGCGGTAGCGCCTAAAATTACGATTAGTTTTCGCATATTACGCCTTTTAATAACCAAACACCAACGAAATTTATTTTTATTTTTATTAATTTTCCAATTAAATTTTTTCCTCCCAAAAACTGCGCGAATTTTTGTTCGCCGGTTCGACCGGAGCAAACGCCAGCGCGATAGTCATCCACCAAAACCTCGATTTCTTTGTTTAGATATTTCTGATTTTTTTTAAAAACGATTTCTTCCATTAAGTCCTGTACCACTTGCCATCGTCTTTTTTTCTCAACTAACGACACATTATCTTCAAACGCCCTTTCCGCCACTGTTCCACTCCGCTGGCTGTACTTGGCCGGATAAGAAATGTCAAATTGGCATTTTTTATATAAATCTAAAGTATGGTTAAACCGCGCTTTGGTCTCACCTGGAAAACCGACAATAATATCAGTACCTAACGCAATGTCTGGTTTAGCTTTTCTTATTTTCTTAATTAATGTCATATACTGTTCACTGGTATATTTGCGATTCATCTTTTTTAAAATTTCATTATCTCCGCTCTGAATTGGCAAATGTAAAAAATTGCCCATTTTAGGCAGAGTCAACGCCTTAATTTGCGCGTCGGTAAAATACCGCGCGTCCGGAGCGGTAAAGTAAATTCTTTTAATTTCCATAATTTGATTTATTTCCCACAACAAGATCGCAAAATCATCATCGCCACTGCATTCATGTTTATGAGAATAAACAAACGGATTACTCTTGCTGATATTATCTCTATCCAAAATTTTATAATTATTAACCACTTGGCCCAATAAGGTTATTTCCACACAACCATTTTTAGCCAGTAATTTAATCTCAGCTAAAATATCCTTAAGCGTACGATTCTTTTCTCGTCCGCGAGCGTAAGGCACTACGCAATAAGCGCAAAAATTATTACAGCCGGTCTGAATGGTAACAAATGACTGGAATTTAGAACTTGATCGCGGTGTGATGCTCAAATAATTCTTTAGATTATCAAAATTTTTAACAGATAGAACGGAATTTAATTGACTTAGCCATTTAGGAAGCAAAACCAAATCTTCAATCCCAAAAAATAAATCGACTCCTTTTATTTTTTTTCGTATCTTACCATCTTTATCCCGCCCAGGCAGACAACCGGTAATCGCGATAATTAAATTTGGTTTATTTTTCCTTAATTTTTGCCAATTTTTAACCAAACCAACTACTCTGTCCTCGGCGGTTTGCCTGACACTGCAAGTATTGATGATCAATAGATCCGCCGACGCGACTTTGTCAATTGGTTTTATATTTAAAGAACGCAATAAAGAAACGATCCGTTCGGAATCGTTCTTATTCATCTGGCAACCGAATGTTTGTAAATAAAATCTTTTCATAGTTATCTGCTTATGCTTTGGCTGAAAATTTCAACGAGTAAATAATCATTTTCTGGTTTTGATTTCTCGCTTAATTTTTTCCACAAATTCGTCTTTGCCGATCTTTACTTGTTCCTCTTGTCCTCTCACCCGAATCGTCCATTCACCGCCTGCCAATTCTCTATCGCCGATCACGATAATATAAGGAATCTTTTTCTGTGCGGCTTTACGCACTTTATTGCCAACTGTCTCGTCGGCTTCGTCAACGTCAACCCGTAATTCATGTATTAATAATAAATCTTTGGCTAATTGTTTGGCTCCATCAACATGTTTGGCCGAAACTGGCGTCAACTGAATTTGCGTCGGAGATAACCACACTGGAAACGCGCCGGCGTAATGTTCAATTAAAATACCTAAAAATCTTTCTAACGAACCCAATATGGCTCTATGCACCATAACCGGAGTTTTTTCTTGATTATTGTTATCAATATAAACCGCGCCAAAACGACCGGGCATAGAATAATCAACTTGGATGGTGCCACACTGCCAATCACGACCAATACAATCCTTAATATTAAATTCTATTTTTGGACCATAAAAAGCGCCTTCGCCTTCCTTTATTTTATAATCAAGTCCTTTTTGTTCCAAAGCGTTTTTTAAAGCCGATGTCGCCATTTCCCAATCCTGATCAGAACCAATATATTTTTCCGGACGAGTGGCAATATAGATGGTATATTCATTAAAACCAAAAGTTGAATAAATATCCATGGCAAAATCCACCATATTGATAATTTCATCGTTCAACTGTTCCGGAGTACAAAAACTATGCGCATCATCTTGAGTAAATGCCCTTACCCTAAATAAACCGTGTAAAACTCCGGATTTTTCGTGTCTATGTACTAGACCAAGTTCCGCGTTGCGAATTGGCAATTCCCGATAAGAATGGCGGCCATCTTTATAAATCAATAACCCGCCTGGACAATTCATCGGCTTAACCGCGTATTCCTGCTCGTCAATTTCGGTAAAATACATATTCTCCCGAAATTTTTCCCAATGCCCGCTGGTCACCCATAAATTTTTATTTAATATAATTGGTGTCTTAATTTCGTTATAGCCTCTTTTTTTATTTTCTTGGCGAATAAAATTTTCCAATCTTTCATACAATACCATTCCGCCCGGATGCCAAAAAGGAAATCCCGGCCCTTCATCATGCAAACTGAACAAGTCCAGTTCCTGGCCGATTTTCCGATGATCTCTTTTTTCCGCTTCCTCCATCATTTTTAAATACTGATCCAATTTTTCTTTATTTTCAAATGCCACGCCATAAATTCTCGTCAGCATTTTATTTTTCTCATCTCCGCGCCAATAAGATCCGGCAAGTTTAGTTAATTTAAAACCTTCTGGATCAATTTCATTGGTATTTTTTACATGCGGACCTTTGCATAAATTCTCAAACCAACCTGATTTATAAAACCAAACACTCTCTTCTCCGGCTTTTTGTAAATCAATAATCATTTCAGTTTTGTATGGGTCATGTTTGTACTGAACCAAGGCCTCGTTGAAATCTACGCTATGTTGAACAAATTCGATTTTTTCCTTAATCAACTCTTTAATTCTTTTTTCCAGTTTCGACAAAATATCCTCGGAAATACTTTCCGGCAAATCATAATCCTGATAAAATCCATCCTCAATAAACGGTCCGACCCCCAAACCGACTTTAGGATAAATTTCTTGCACCGCCATACTCATCAAATGGCAGATGGAATGGCGAATTTTTTCTAGTTGTTCTTGTTCCATATTGTTATTATTAAAAAACCGATACCTTAAATAAGATATCGGGGTCATGATTATTAGTCAAGACGGTTCCACCCGAAAGTTTAACTTAAACTAAATTGGCTTAGTCCCGCTATATGGGATCCTCAATAGGAGAATGGCTGGTAACCATTCCAATCGCCATAAACACATTATAAAACATCCGCTTATTTATGTCAATAAACCAATTCTATTAACTTATCCACAAGTAATAACTTGACATATTATTCGCATGACACTATACTACCAATATATGAATATCGTATCAATAAATTGGTTTTGGTATTACGCTTCTCCAAGCTAAGGACGCGATATTTTAATATACTTTAAAAATCGCTCCGTAGCTGAGCGTTTTTTTATTTTTAGATAAAATACTCCCAATTCAGGAAGATCGATATGAAGATCTTTCAAGGTTATGGTTTGGGGAGTATCTGCCAAATACCTTGCTAAGATCTTCATGTTGGCCTTCCTGATTGGAAAGCCTTTTATTATATTATTTCTATGCTAACAATCACAAAAAAGAGATTGAAAATTGTCAAGCTCGGCGCATTTGATTTATCGTTGCCAGTCTTGCAAAATAAATCCGGTGGAAAACCAACCATTCTCATAATCAATAACCTGCATGGAGACGAACTAACCGGTTTTTATATACTAAAAAAATTACTCAATAAACTGCCCAATAAAATTAACGGTAAATTAACAATTATTACAACCGCTAATCCGCTCGGTTTACTACACAAACAACGACGATTGCCCTTTGATGAAGAAGATCTAAACCGCGGCTATTTAACGCCATCTTATAACGCGCGCGGAATCGCGCCCATTATTCGCCAACAACTCGTTGCCGTTGTTGAACGCCACAATTTGATATTTGACCTTCATACTTTTACGCGCCCATGTTTAAGCGCGGCCATATCGCTCAAACAAAAAAATGCCCAAAAACAAAAATTGCTTAACAAGTATTTGTATAATCTAAAAACCGATATTATTCTTGCGTTTGACACCGCAAAAACAGAGGAAAAACGGGTGAGTGGCGCGTTGGGCGCATTTATGACTGACAGAAACAAAATCTTTATTCCAATAGAATATCCGCCTATCAGACAAATGAACGACGGGGATCTAGAACGATACGCCGACGGCCTGCTCGCGGCTTTATCTATGGCTGAAATTAATACCCGCTTTTCTCTAGCTACGACGCGCGCGGTTCCAATTTTTACACGACAACAAATCATCAATCGCGCTACCGGATTATTTATACCACGAAAAAAATTGGGAGAGAAAATTAAAAAAGGTGATGTTATCGGAACAATTATGGACCCTAACTATTTGGAAAGTAGGGACATACGTTCACCTTTTTTTGGTACTGTAATAGAAATTGCAGACAGACAATTTTATTTATTTGGAGAAAAAATAGCCACGATTGGCAAAAAAATTATTTGACTTGCCTGTTTTACATAGCGCGAGTAATTCTATGCGCGCTGTAAAAACAGACAATGTGCTCTTTGAAAACAAAAATAGGAGAAAAAAATGAAAAACTCGGATGACCAAATATCTTACCGTTCCGGATTGGCCGAAAAAAGTCAGCTCGGCTTCCACACTTTCACCGAACCGGTAGAACTTACTGTCAACGAAAAAGAGAGGATGATTCAGATAGGCCGGCTGTCGGCCTCAATTCTGCGCAAGACTACCGTGTTTGTCGCTGAGACAATGGCATCGGACAAACGCGAGGATGATTGGATTCGCAATATCATGCTTGGATCCATTCCGGTGGAACACCGTCGGCTGGCACGCGATCTGATGGTCGCGGTCGGCGACAACTATCCCGTACGATTTTTCCGAGCTGATGTGATGGGCGACGGTCGCATTGCTGAACTACAGTGCCCAGGATCCGGCTGGGCCTATACTCAAATTTTGGAAGAGTGCTATGGCATCCCAGCGGCTAACTCTTCCATTGTGAAAGCCTACCGTGACTTTAGCAATGGTCAAACACTGTCATGGTGGCTGCACGATGTCAACCACATCCGCTCGGTTCGCCACCTAGTGAAGATGTGTCAAAAGGCCGGTGTGTTGATTAATCTGGCAGAAACCGAACCGGACCGCGACTCGAAAAACGTGTCGGTTATGATCAAACGACCGCCTCTGCCAGAACTCATCACCACGGATTCAGGCAGGCGTCTGTGCGCTCGCTGGCTCGCCGACGAAGTTCACCTTGACCTGTTGCCCACGATGGTACCGGAAACAAAATACCTTATGGCTCTCCTCTACCATCCAAAAACCCACCACCTCTACACCGATGAGGAACGCGGAATATGCCCTCCCACCTACTTCGTGGATGCGTGGGATACCAAGATTGTAAATAACAACCGCGTTTGGATCATAGAGAAAGCGATTGAACGACATCGGCCACTCATCCTCAAGTATGGTGGTGCTATCAGACATCTGCGCGGTGGCTGCCACGCGGTGTATAACTTGGGCATTCGAAACATGAAACACGCCGAACGACGTAAATTTGTAGACATTGCTATAGCGGACTACCAGCGCGGTGAGGCCTGGATCGTTCAGGACTTCGTCAACCAAAAAAGAGTCGTGCCGGAAAAACCCCACCCTCAATACGTCCTACTGCGTCCACATTTCTTTATTGAAAATACGGGCGCCATCCGACTAGTGAACAATACCATCACCTGTCGAGATGACTGGAAAGTTCACGCCCGTTCTGACGCTTGGCTTGGACTTTGTTATTAAATACTCCTAAATAATTACTCCCAAAAAAACCTCAGCGCGCCGGACGCTTAAATCTCCCATTTCCGGCAACTCTGCTTGCGCGCAGACACAAGACAAAAAATCGACCGCTTGGGCCGATTTTTTGTTTTTGTCGTAAATTTATTTTACATTCTTCACCGTCACCTTAATCTTATCAGCCACGCTGGGCGCTTTTCGCATCCAACTGGGCGAAAATTTAATATCCACACCAACAACATGCGACAAACCCATCACATAACGTTGAATTTCGTCTTTGGACTTATTGAAAAAATTAGACGCGGACAATTTATTGCCATCAACATCTAACGTAACCAGCACATCTTGATAAACTGACAAACGGGCTGTCTGGTTAACTAAATTATAATTGGATAAGCTTACTTGTAAATTATTACCGACGGAAAGAATTTTTTCCAAACTGCCATCAACTTTGCTGGAAATATCTTTACTTACTAATGACTGTAAATCTTTTTTATCATAAAAAACCATCGCGATGGTGCTTGATCCGCTGAGGGTAAAGCCATCTGTCTGGTCGCCAACTTTAGTATCTGATTCTACGATTCCCGCGATAGCAGTCAAAACATTATCCAAACTCTTTAAATCTTTCGGCAAGTTTTCTTTAATTGAATTTTGATAGGCCAGTTGAATCTTTAGAGCAAAACTATTTTTGGCCACTTGTAAATCATCGCTCGTCAAAACACCAACTTTCTTCAAACCGCCGCTCATCGCGATTTTACTTTTGGCATAAATATATTGCTGGCGATTGCTGTCCAAACCTGGAATGGTAAAAGCAACCGGGCTGATATCGCCGCTCACCCCGGACTTATCGGCATAAATTTTGACAGCCACACTATCATTGGCTGGCACGGTTACGCCCTCAGAGAGACGAAAAAGTATTCCATCGGCAGTCAATAATCTAGTAGTCGCAACTAATGGTTGCGGTATAACCGAATCATTATAAATTATTACTTCTCCTCCGGCGACGCCATCAATTGATTTATTGCTTGTTGGATAAAACTTCTCGCTCCAGCTAAAAATCGTACTGGTGACAACGCCTTTAATTGACTGGTTGCCGCCAGCATTTATGTCAATAGCCAAATTAACATTTTTATTATCGGTATTAGCCACAATGGTTATGGTGGCTTTTTTGGAAGTAAAAAATACCACTATGGCAAGCAACACAATCGTTAAAACCAAAAAAGTAATAGCAATGGTTTTATAAAATCTAACCGGCGGTTCGGGTTGCATCTTCGTGCCGAGACGATGAGTGATCATAAGGTGAGAGTTGATTTAAATTTATATTATTATACACTATTTTACTCATTTCAACAAATATCTTGGAATAATTTACTCCGTCACTCTAAACACTTCTTCCACGCTGGTAATTTTATCCAACGCTTTAAGCAAGCCATCTTGCGCCATCGTCACCATTCCATCTTTAATCGCCAAGTCTTGAATTACATATTCCGAAACCTGTCCGCTCAAAATATTATCCTCAATCGTTTTATTCATTACGAAAATCTCATAGATGCCAACGCGGCCTTTGTAACCCAAGCCGCCGCAATGTTCACACCCTCGGCCCTTATAAAAACGCAAATCCGACAAATTGATATTTTTCTTTTCTGCTTCTGGTAGTTTCTCTAAAATCTCTTTTATTTTAGGCATTTTATCTTCGGCTAATTTATCTTCCTCAATGCACTGTGAACAAACTTTTCGCACCAAACGTTGGCCAATGATTGAATTAAGTGCCGGCGCTAATAAAAACGGTTTTACACCCATAGACAAAAACCGTGGAATCGCTCCGGAGGCGCTATTGGTATGAATGGTGGATAACATTAAATGTCCGGTCAAAGCCGCTTGAATCGCGATTTCCGCTGTTTCTAACTCACGAATTTCTCCAACCATGCAAATATCCGGATCTTGGCGTAAAAGACTTTTTAAACCTTTGGCAAAAGTATAACCCTTATCATACTCTACCTGACTTTGATTAACACCGTCCATCTTAATTTCCACCGGATCTTCCAAAGTAATAATTTTCACCCCCGGCTTATTTAATAATTTTAAAATGGCATACATAGTGGTGGTTTTACCTGAACCGGTTGGACCAGTGGTAATTATCATGCCGTTGGGACGTAAAATTTCTTGCTCTAATACATCGC
>CAYHSR010000006.1:0-15936 GCA_964359335.1 uncultured Gammaproteobacteria bacterium
AACAAATAAATCTCAATTCTCAAATTCCAAATATTCAAACTACCATAATTACTCAATAATTTAATTTTTCGTATTTAGTTTTGTTTCGGTTATTGGAATTTGGTTATTGGATATTATTTGGAATTTGGATTTTGGCGCTTGGTTATTTGATTGTAAGTGGTGCCTAGGGCGGGAATCGAACCCGCACTCCCGAAGGAACAGGATTTTAAGTCCTGCGTGTCTACCAGTTCCACCACCCGGGCGATTTGTATTTTTCCACGTCAAAATAATAACACAAATAATATCGGAAATCAATAGTTGATGTTTATTTGTTTTAGAGTTTTATCCAGCTGTTTGTTAAAAGTTTATTATTCAACACAGTCAGTTTTTGTGTTATAATATCTTTAATGAAAAAATTTTGGAGGCACAATGTTCGCGGCATTTCTTTAATTGAGGTCTTAGTCGCAACGGCCGTATTTTTGTTGTTCGCGTTGGCGATTTATGGGGCGATAAATTTAGTTTTTAAAATTGTTTACAGTTCTCGTTTGCGCATTTTGGAAACGGCGATTTTGGCCGAGAAATTGGAGACAGTTCGTAATTTACCATTTGAGCAAGTGGGAATTTTAAACGGCATTCCGACCGGTGTTTTGCCATATTCCACCACCATTGTTCGCAATGGCATCACTTTTAATATTATCACAACAGTCCGCAATTATGATGATCCATTTGACGGCATGGCTACCGGCACAGTGCCGATTGATACCGCGCCAGCTGATTATAAATTAGTGGAAATGTCAATTATTTGCGCGCAATGCGTCCAGTCCCGTTCGGTCATTTTAAGTACTCGTGTTTCACCAAAAAATTTGGAAGGCGCCAGCAACGACGGTTCATTGTTTATACACGTGTTTAATTCTAACGGGCAGAATATTCAAGGGGTGGCAGTTAATTTAATTAACAATTCCTCCTCAATCAATTTAACCGATGTAACTGATAATGAGGGCATGTTAAGGATGGTCGGTACTCCGACCGGAACCGAGGCCTACCAGATCACCGTTAGTAAGAGTGGTTATACGAGCGATTCTACTTTAGCTCCGACAGTTGATAATCCGAATCCCAACACGCCGCCTTCCACTGTGATCAGCCAGACCGTTACAGATATTAGTTTTGAGATTGATTTGACAGCGAATTTATCGGTTAATACCATTAGTCAGGGTTGTTCGGCTATTGGTAATGCCGCTTTTAATGTGCGTGGTGAAAAGACAATCGGGCATGACCCGACGGTTTATAGAATAAATCAAAATTACACCACTGACAGCAACGGTTTGTATAATTTTAGCAATTGGCAATATGATAAATATTATTTAAGCGCCTCGGGCGCGGTTTATGATTTGGCTGGTACGATTCCAATTGCTCCTTGGGATATTACTCCCGGATTGAGTCAAACTGCTTATTTAATTTTACGACCCCATTCAGTTCATTCTTTATTGGTTAATGTAAAAGATGCCGGCACCCAAGGCGCTTTATCCAGTTCCACCGCGCGTCTATTCAAAGGCGGTTATGATCAAACAATTACTACTGGCATCGGTTATACTATTCAGTCCGACTGGTCTGGCGGCAATGGCCAGATAGATTATGTGAATGCCAATCAATATTTTTTTGATAATGGCAATGTAGAAAATAATTTACCAGTCGGAGATGTTAAGCTGAAAAATATCGGCGGTTATTATTATGATGGCTATTTGGAATCATCTACGTTTGATCTTGGGTCTAATCCCACTTATCGCAATATTAATTGGTGGCCATTGTCTCAACCCAATTCCACTACGGTCAAGTTTCAGTTAGCCGTCAGCAACAGCAGTACGCCGAGCAGTTGGAATTTTGTCGGTCCTGATGGCTCTAGTAATACTTATTATACTACTACCAATACGGTTATTTATAGCGGACATAATCAGAATCGCTATTTGCGGTATAAAACATTTTTGGAGACCAATATCAGCACTTCCACCCCAAGTTTATCGGAAGTAATGTTAACCTATACTAATGGTTGCATCCCGCCCGGGCAGGCGTTTTTTAGTAATTTAGATAGCGGTTTGAGTTATAATTTAGAAGTAAGTCATAGCGGTTATATGACCTCCAACAATTTAGTTGATATTAGTGGTAATAAAGAGATAACGGTTAATTTATCACTGGTACCGTAAAAATGATCAATGTTATGTTTTTCAATTTTAAAGACAATCGCGGAATTAGTTTAATGGAAGTTTTGTTGGCTATTGGCATATTTTTATTATTGGCAATGGGCGCGGCGTCAATTTTTAGTTTTAGTTTAAAAGCCAATAAAATTATTTGGGAACAGCTATCAACGCAAAACGAAGGCCGAAAAATTATTCAAGATTTCGTTAATGAATTGCGGAGTGCTAATTATTCCAGTATCGGCGCTTATCCGTTATCTGTCGCCAACACCCAGGAGATAATATTTTATTCCAACATAGACACTGATAGCTATCGTGAGCGAGTAAGATATTTTTTGTCCGGTAATATCTTAAAAAAAGGAATAATCAAACCGGCGGGGAGTCCTTTGACCTATAGTACCAGCAGTGAATCTATTACTAATGTTGTTTATGATATAGCCAATACCAGCACACCGTTATTTTATTATTACGGACAAAACTATGGTTATACCAGCAGTACACCGCTATCCCCGCCTGTTAATATAACAGACGTCCGATTAGTTGGTATTACATTGATGTTGGAAGAAGATCCAACCGCTTCGCCCGTGCCGTTTCAGATTGAATCAAAAGTGGAAATACGAAGTTTGAAGACAAATTGAATTATGGAATTATGAAAATTTTTACTAAATTATTAAAACATTTTAATTGTAACTATCGTGGCAGTCTGCTTCTATTCGCCTTGATTTTCGGTTCTGTCAGTTTGGTGGTTATCGTTGGCGGGGTATCAGGTTATGCCATGTACGAAAATAGGGCTTCGGTTTATAAACATAATCGCGAGTTGGCTTTTCAGATTGCCGAGGCTGGAGCCAATTATTATCGCTGGCATTTGGCGCACAATAAGACCGATTATTATGATGGGCAGGGGGCGACCTCTACCGGACCGTATGTTCATGATTATAAAGATAAAGATGGCAACATAGTTGGTTATTTTTCGTTAGTCATCACACCGCCTCTTTTGGGTTCCACGGTCGTAACGATAAATTCCACCGGTTGGATGAAGGATCAGCCAAATAGCAAACGGAAAATAAAAATTAGAGTTGGATTTCCAGCATTAACTGATTACGCTTTTTTAACTAATAGCGATGTTTGGATTGGAGACACTGAGGTTACCCACGGAAAACTACACGCCAATGGCGGTGTTCGTTATGACGGCATCGGCGACGCGCCAATCACCAGCGCCAAGCCGTCTTATACTTGTCAGCCCAGCCATGGCTGTAATCCGGCCACTACTAAGCCTGGTATTTGGGGGACTGGCGGGCCGGCACAGTATTGGAATTATCCTGTGCCGGTACAAAATTTTACCGCTGTCACCGCCAAATTATCTGATATTAGAACCGGCGCGATTGCTGGCGGTATTTTTAAATCAAGTTCCGGCAAGCAGGGTTGGCGAGTGCGTTTTACCGCTGATGGAAAAGTCAAACTTAGAAAAGTTAATAGCACTTACTGTTTCTATGGTTATAATACGCTTGGTCAATTAAAAAATGGCTGTTTAGATATCAATGCCGAGACAGGCACGGAAGAAATTGTTAATATGCCAGCCAACGGTTTTATTTATATTGAAGATACGGTTTGGGTAGATGGTGTGGTAAATGGTCGGGCGGTTTTGGGAATTAGTTCCGGCAAGTCAATTATTCTTAATGATAATATTACTTATTTGGCCAAAGACGGCAACCATGTTTTAGGTTTGATTTCGCCACAAGATGTTTTAATACGATTTTATGCTCCCGAAGCGTTGGAGATTGACGCCGCTTTGTTAGCGCAAAATGGTTCGGCGCAAAGATATTATTATCCCTCGTCATGGTATCCTGGTTCCAGCCATGTGCTTAAAGATAGCATATATATTTATGGTTCAGTTATCAGCGGCGGGGTTTGGACTTGGAGTTGGGTTAGTTGTTCTACATGTCCGGTTATTTCCGGTTATAAAATTACAAATTCCACTTACGATGCCAATCTTACTTATGGTCCTCCGCCAGGTTTTCCAGTTGGCAATGAATATAATTTAATCAGCTGGGAAGAGGTGGAATACTGACGGAGTTATAAAGTTGTGATTGCGAAAATTTAGGGAGTTTGGTATAATAATTGTAAATTATTCTAATTAACCTAATTGCTCTAATTATTCTAAAAAATATCCAATCCTTTAAATTCCAAATAACAAGCACCGAGTTCCAAATAAATAACAAATTACAATGACGTTAGAAAATAGAGAAACATTTTTTTAAGAATAATATTATAGTTAGTATGACTTATTTGATTAAAAAACTCGTTATTCCCGTCGCCGGACTTGGTACGCGTTTTTTGCCAGCCACCAAAGCGCAGCCCAAAGAAATGATGCCGGTGGTGGATAAGCCGATTATTCAATATGTGGTGGAAGAAGCGGTTGCTTCCGGTATTACCGATATTATTATGATTACCGGTCCTGGCAAACGGGCGGTGGAAGAACATTTTAGTCCTAATTACGAATTAATTGAAAAACTTAAAAGGCAAGGAAAAATCAGCCAAGCTGAGGAACTTAAAAAGATTGCCGATTTGGCGAATTTTATTTACGTTAGACAACGTGGTCCGTATGGCAATGGAACGCCAGTTTTATGCGCCAGATCAGTTATTGGCAATGAACCGTTCGCCGTTTTATGGGGCGATGAGTTTATCTATGCCAAACCACCGCGTTTAAAGCAGTGTTTGGATGTTTTTGCCAAGTATGGCGATCCTGTAATTTCAGGAATTAGAGTGCCAAAGGATGAAGTTAATCAATATGGCATTGCTCGTGTAAGCCATGTTAAAGATAATGTGTTTCTAATTGATGAGCTGGTGGAAAAACCGGATGTTAAATCCGCGCCATCCAATTTGGCGACGCACGGCTGTTATATTTTAACACCGGATATTTTTCCAAAATTAGAGCAAGTTAAACCAGGCAAAGATGGCGAGATTTGGTTGGTTGATGCTATTAAGGATTTAATGAAGGAAAGAAAAGTTTACGCTTGTGAGATTAAGAATGGCATTTATTATGACACTGGTTCCAAATTCGGCTATATTCGCGCCAATATTGATTTTGCGTTAAGAGATAAGGTGTTGGGGAAAAAAGTCAGAAAATATTTGAAGAGTATCTTGTGAGTATTGTGTATTAAGTATTATGTATTATGAAATGTTTTTTGTCATCCCGAAATGAGCGTCGCAGCGATTGAGGGATCTCTGTCTCGCCGACAAATTGGCCGATTGGACAGAGATTCCTCACCCCCCTGCGACGGGGAATTCGGAATGACAAACGAGTTTCGTAATTTAAAGTAATTCTTAATTTATAAAGCTTGTGTCAAAAATAACATTCAAAAAAATATTTACTATTCTAAGCGTGGTTGCTTTGCTCGCAACGGCCGGTTTCGGTTGCAAAGGTTTATCCACTGAAGAACAGCAAGCGATAAAGTCAATCAGCTTGGAATATTGGACTGTGGCCGATGATGTGGATGAAATAAATAAAATGGTCGCCAAATACACGGCTGTTCGGCCGTATTTACATATTACCGTGCGTCAATTACGAGAGAACGAAATCTATTCTCGTTTGACTGAGGCCCTATCCGAAGACAAAGGTCCGGATATTATTTCAATCAGTAATCGTGATATCAAGGCCTATTTAAGCAAGTTATCTACTATGCCAAGCGTGATTAAAGATACAACAGTTAAAGTTATTGCCACTAATTTACGCACCGAAACCACCGTCAGTATTGCCAATCTATCAATGCCGACCGTTAGCCAAATAGATAATGAATATATTCAGGCAGTTAAACAAGACGTAGTTTATCAAGATAAAATTTATGGTTTGCCTTTATCTTTGGACACTTTGGCAGTTTATTATAATAAGGATATTTTAGATCGAGCCGGCGTGGCTGAACCGCCAAAAGATTGGACCGATTTTCAAGCGGCGGTTAAAAAAATTACCAAATATGATAAGGATGGCAAGATTACTCAATCAGGGGTGGCTATTGGTTTGGGAACCAATGTAGTTGGCTTTGATGATATTTTGTATTTATTATTCGCGCAAAGCGGTTTGTATTTTACCGATTCTAACGGTTACGCGGTTTTTAGCGCCGGCGGGAATGAATTATCGGCTGCCGTCGTCAAAGTAATGGATTTCTATACTGATTATGCTAATAAAAATAAAGATGTCTATAGCTGGGATAGCAGTTTTGGCACCTCTTTGGAAGAATTTATTCGCGGCAAAGTCGGTTTTTATTTTGGCTATAGCGGTGATTTAAAAACGATCAAATCGCAAGCCCCGCAATTGAATGTCCGTCTTTTATCAATGTTTCAATTAAACAGCGCCAGTCCGATTAATTCGGCCAATTACTGGGTGCAATCAGTGGTTAAGAAATCTAAAAATCAAAATGAGGCCTGGGCGTTGGTTAATTATTTGACTCATTCCACAGAGACCAAAACCTATTTAGACGCGGCTAATCGTCCGACCGCTCTGCGCGCTTATATTACCGCGCAAAATCAAGATGATGACTTAAAACCGTTTAGTTCGCAGGTTTTGGTGGCCAAGAATTGGTATAAGGGCAAGGAATATGCCACTGCTAAGACCGCTTTATCCGATATGTTGAATGAGTGGTTAAAGGTCTCGCCGACCAATGATCAAAAGAGCAATACTTACGCGCAGATTTTGAATCGGGCGGCGAGTAGGATAAATCAAGGATTGTAGTTCATATGTCAAAAATTTTTAAAAATTATTTTATTTTTTACACATTTATTTTCTTAATAAGTTCATTTTTTATATTACCAAATTTTGCTAATGCTGTTAATTATTGTACTTGTACAAAAATGGAAGGGGCGACAGATGTTCCTTTAGGTTGTCAAGAGACTTTTGGTTGTAATAAACTTGGAGGTACTTGTGGTAAGAGCTGTACTCCTCCAGCCGCCAGTAAATCTTCGGCCAGTACTCCTCCTAAATCCGGTTATTTGGGTAGTAGCGGTATCGCGCAATATATTCCTGATTGTTCTAAAATTAAAGATCAGTGTTCGGATATATCGGTTTTTTTAATTACCGCCATTGGTATTGGCCAATATGTTTTTGGTATTATTGGCGCTTTAGCCTTGGTAATGTTTGTTTATGGTGGTATAATTTTGATAACCGCCAGTGGTAATCCGGAAAAGGTTAAACAGGGTATGGGAATATTTATGTCCGCGGTGATTGGTTTGGTTATTGTCTTCAGCGCCTATATGTTAGTCAAATATTTTGGGAGAAGTATTTTAAATATTGGGAGCGAGTATCAATTGAAGTAACATGAAAATGATTTATAGGACAATAATTATACTAATATTCTTGTTGACTACTTTTTCGTTTATCCGTTTTGTAAATGCCGAAGAAGGTTGTGTTTTGGGCGATGTATGTATGTCACATTCTGCTTATGAGCATGTTGCTAAAGAGACATGTAGCAAATGGTGTGATACAACAATCGGCCCTTATTTTTGTAAATGTGTGAACAATACCTGTCAGGAATTTCAAGATGGTCAAAAACAGTGTCCGCCAACCTGTTTAGGTCCTTTTAGTGGTGCTTGTCCAATTGCAACTACAAGTCCGCAAGGTACAGATAAAATCCAAACAAACTATCTCAAACAGGCTCAAGCTAATGCGGCATCTAATCTGAATCCTGCTAAATTTTCTGGTCCAACTGATGTAATAGCTATAGCGATTAAATTAGGCTTAGGGACGATTGGCATAGTAACTTTAGCTTTGTATTTATGGGCAGGATTTTTATGGGCTACGTCTGGTGGCAGTGCCGAGAAAACCGGCCAGGCAGCTAAGATATTAGTTTGGACAACTTTGGGTGTGGTGGCTATATTATCAAGTTATTTGTTGGTTAAATATTTGTTTACAGCGATCATTGGTTGATTAAGTGATTATTGGATTATTTGTTTATCAGTCTTAAAGGGCGCTGTCGCCAAATTGTCATTTCGAGCCACAGCGAGAAATCTCTGTCCAATATTTTCGCTTAACAGACAGAGATCCCTCCTGCGGTCGGGATGACAATTGTGTAATTTTGACATTTGGCGACAGAGCCTAAAGATACCAATAATCTAATAATCCAATAATCCATGATATGAAATCAGTTTTTATTACAATTTTTTTCTTAATAATGTCGCTGTCTTTAGTTGCCATAACTCACGCCGCTGATTCATCCCAGAGTAGCGCCTGCGGGAAGGATGGTATTTGTAAACTCACTAATGCGCTCGGTGTAACAGAACTAACTGATATAATCGGCGTCGCGCTAAAAGGTTTATTAGGAATTGTCGGCGCGCTGGCTTTGTTATTTTTTGTCATCGGAGGTTTTTATTGGCTGACTTCAGCCGGCGTACAGGATAAAATTCAAAAAGGCAAAGATACAATGATGTGGTCGGCTATTGGATTGTTAGCGGTTTTTGCTTCCTATACAGTTTTGAATTATATTTTAATGGTGATGGGAGCATAAACGGACAAAATATAAATCAGCTATTTATTTTTTTGTGAAACAATGGTATAATATGGATTAATGGATTATTTGTATGACAGATTTTATGGAGGATAATAAGTTTAAAGATTTTACTAATAAGGTGTAAGAACGATTGATCTAATAAACAAATTAACAAATAATCCATCCGAAAGGGGGTGAAACTATGAATAAAGTAAAAATTTTATTGACTGTTGCCATGTTGGCTGTTATGGCTTTGCCGGCTGTAGCAAATATGGCTACCATCATTGGCCCTAGTGATTTAGGAATTGCATATAATCCAGGTCTTGGTAATCGCGATGTTCGTGATACTGTTGCTTCCATAATTCGCGTGGCTTTAGGTCTTCTTGGCGTCGTCGCTCTTGTAATAATTTTGATCGGCGGTTTTACTTGGATGACAGCTGGTGGAAATGATGAAAGAGTAGGCCAAGCTAAAAAATGGATCTTCAGCGGCTTGATTGGTTTGATCATAATTTTGTCCTCTTATGCCTTGTCTACTTGGGTAATTAAGGTTTTGGTTAGCGCTACCACCGGTTCGGTATCTACCGCTACTTAGTATTTTTCTCCACAGGGAATCCGCGCGCGCGATTCTCTGTGGAGGATATTTCTTTGCTTTTTAAATAAGTTAGAGATCAAAGGAATGACAGTCATAATTTGGAATTTAGTATTTAAGATTTAGTATTTAGCAAACGTATGCTTATAAAAATTAAAAAATATTTTTTAATTTATTTAACATTAGTATTTTTATTGTGTCCTATTTTGTCGATCAGAGTTCAAGCCGCTGATAACAGCAAGACCGCCGAGGCGTTTTCTAAAGACAAATACGGCCTTTACGATACTGCCAATAAGGCCGGTTTGTTGGATACGGCAATTAGTAAAAAAAGCAGTCCTTTAGACATCGCGGCTGATATTTTGGGGATCGCGTTATCATTTTTAGGCATTGTGTTTTTCGGTATTATGCTGTATGCAGGGATTCGCTGGATGACAGCTTTAGGCGACTCGCAAAAAGTTGAGACATCCAAAGGTATGTTAGAGTCTGCTGGGATCGGCTTAATTATCATTTTGGCCTCTTACGCGATTGCCACTTATGTGTTTAATTATTTAGGTATTAGTTAAAATTATAGTCAATAATCATATGCGTTCAATTAAATATTTTTTTATTTTTTTAATAATGGCCACTATTGTCTATTTGCCAAGCATAGTTTTAGCTGATACAGCGCAAACGACTAAAAAAACTGCTGAGACAACACCAGCGACTCAAAAAAAGACAGGTTTGCAACAATCCCAAACTAATTTAGGCAAAGTTACCAAAAGTTCCGGTTTATCTTTCAGTTTGGAGTCGACCATTGGCACGGTTATTAAAGGCGCATTGTCTTTAGTGGGAACGATATTTTTGATTCTGACGGTTTATGCCGGCATACTTTGGATGACTGCTCGCGGTGATGATAGCCAAGTGGAAAAATCACAAAATATTATTCGGGCTAGTATTATCGGTTTGTTTATTACGTTATCGGCCTATGCTATTACTTATTATATTACGAATCGATTGTCGGTATAATTTTTAAATACTATGAAAAAAAAATTGTTTTTTCTCATCTTTTTTTCTGTATTATTGTTTGCCACTCCAGTTTTAGCCGGACCTGATATTACTTCCATGACTAAAGACGTGGCCAGTAGTTCCGGATTTGATGCCAATACCAATGACATCACTTTATCTCAGAATATTGGTACTTTAATCAAAGGGGCATTAACTTTAGTTGGCACAGTATTTTTAGCTCTAACGGTTTATGCCGGATTTTTATGGATGACTGCTAGAGGTGAAGATGATCAGGTGGAAAAAGCTATGCATATTGTTAAGCGATCAATTTTTGGTTTAATAATCGTCGTGGCCGCTTATAGTATTACCGCATTTGTGATGGGAAATGTTTTAGATGCGTCTACTAACATCAATACCGTTGGCGGTTCAAGCGCGCCGGCGCAAAAGAGTACTGGCAGCAAGTCGAAAGATTTTTGGAGTGGATTAGGTAAAGGTGTAGATGATCAAGCTGGAAAATTAGGTGGTAATTAATAATTTGTTGTTATAATATGCGTTCAATTAAATATTTTTTTATTTTTTTAATAATGGCCGCTATTGTTGGTTTGCCAAGCATAGTTTTAGCTCAAACACAGAGTACTGGCGATGCTAGTAAATCCAAAAATACTTCGGCAGTTGATATCGGTACTCAGCTTGGAGCCGCAGCTGGCAGTTCTGGCGCCGGTTATGGCGCTTATAATGATCCGCGCAGTATGACTATGAGTGTTATTAGGATAGCGATGGGTTTTTTAGGAACTTTATTTTTAGTTTTGACTATTTATGCCGGATTTTTATGGATGACTGCCGGTGGAGCGGAAGAAAACATAGAAAAAGCCAAGAAATTGCTTTTTCGTTCGGTGCTTGGTTTGATTATTATCCTGTCCGCCTACACTATAACTTGGGCAGCTTTTAAGATCGCGCTTAATTATGAAGACAGTCCAATTGGTCCTGGTGTAAAGGTTCAGCCATATTATGGTCCATAGTTCAATTCAGAATCAATTTTAGTTTCGAAATTTTTTTATAGGGAACAGGTGTACTTGTTCCCTATTGATTTTATGTCCAAACCATTATTCTCCATCGTAATTCCTGCTTTTAATGAAGAAAATTTTATTGTTGATTGTATACAGTCCGTAAAAAAACAGAGTGGTGGTTTTGCCTTTGAAATTATTGTGATAGATGATAATTCTATTGATCAGACCGCAAGACTCGCGCGTTCGGCAGGAGCAAAAGTTATTTTGGAAAAACAACATGGAGTTGGCGCGGCAAGACGAACCGGCACGGATATTGCTCGTGGATATTATATAGTTCAACTGGATGCCGATACCCGTTTGCCGACTGATTATTTAGTTGAAGTGTTAAAAAGATTTCAGCGTACGCCGTTATTGGTTTGCCTTAGCGGCCAGTTTTATTTTTATGACGGTTCGTGGTTTAAGCGATTTTTGCGGACTATTTTATTTTATCCATTGATTTGGTTTGCCAGGGTGGCTTCTAGAAAAAAAATAGGTGGTTTTGGCAATAATATGGTGTTTAAAAAAGAGGATTACAATAAAACTAAAGGTTTTAATCCTAATCTTAAATTTGGTGAAGATGCTGATTTATCTCGTCAATTAAGTCAATTTGGAGAAGCGCGGTTTGATCTTACGCTGTCGTGCCAAACGTCCGCTCGGCGGTTTAAAATAAATAAAAATTTGCTTATTTTATTTTGGTATTATTTAAAACTTTGCTTTCATAAAAATAGTAATTATAATTTTCCGCATAGTAGAGAATTGTAATAAAAAAACTCCATCGGCCAAAAACGCGCGGGAGTTCTTAATATTGGGGTGGTAGAGCGGGCTTGAACCGCCGACCTTCGGGACCACAACCCGATGCTCTAACCAACTGAGCTACTACCACCATATCATTATTCATTAATTTGTGACCCCGCTAGGAATTGAACCTAGATCTAGAACTTAGAAGGTTCCTATTCTATCCGTTGAACTACGGGGTCAGTATTGTTTCCGGCGGGCACAGACACAGTATAATATATTTTGCTGAAAAAATCAATATATGATATAATAAGCTCTGTTTTAAGCTATTAAGCTATTTAAGATATAGGTATTGAGATATGAAAAAAGCAATACTTTCCATTTTTTTATTAATTGCTGTTTTAAGTCCCGTTTTAACATTGGCTAAAGTGGATATTGGTTGGAGTAAAATTGGCAAACGAACCGGTTTTGATCAGGTTAAAGATTATAATGATGTCTATAAATTGGCTAACACTGTGGTGAATACTGTTTTAAGTTTATTAGGCATTATATTTTTTGGCATGATGATGTATGGCGGTTTACGTTGGATGACAGCTCACGGCGATGACGCGTTGGCTGAAAAAGCGCGCAACGCCATTCAAGCCGGCATAATTGGTTTTATTATCGTGGTTTTGTCTTACGCGATTACTTATTTTGTGTTTAATAAATTAATCGTCACTTCAAATACAAGCACAAATAGCGCCAACATGGGATGTTGTTATAGTTATACTGATACTTTTTTATCTGGATGCATAGAAGAATATACACAAATCCAATGCGACAATCATTCAATTTACACAGAATGGAAACAAGGGGCCTGTAACCAAAAGCTATGTTCGCAGATATCAAATTAATATTATAGTAAAGTGGTTTTTACAAAACTGGTTTTTACACCTTGACATTTTTATCATTTTAAGCTATATTTGTAGGACTTAATTTATCTCAATTAGATCGAGATACCAACGACCTGGAACATGCTCTCGGCTAGCTGGTTAAATAATACGCATGTATGTTAGATTTAAAAAAGAAGCAGAAAGTAATTAAAAAGTATCAAATTCATGAGGGAGATACTGGGTCCAGCCAGGTGCAGATTGCTATTCTATCCGCCGAGATTGAAGAAATTGTTGAACACCTTAAGACACACACCAAGGATCATTCTTCCCGTCGCGGTTTACTCCGTAAGGTTTCGTCCCGTCGCAATCTTCTAAAGTTTTTGAAGAAGGAAGATATAGTTGCTTATGATGATTTGATGAAAAAGTTAAAGATTAAGAAAGCCAAAGATATAGCCAAACTAAGCAGTAGTGGAATTGATGATACATTGGAGATAGCAGGAACAGAGACAGAAGTAGAAACAGTTGATGAAGTTGTCTAATTTTCAAATGAAATTACTTCCTACTCGTAAAAGCCACCCGCTCAAACACCCCGATCAACGCGTTGGGGTGTTTATTGATGTGCAGAACATGTATTACAGCGCGCGGAATTTGTATAATGCCAAAGTTAATTTTGGCAACATCGTTAAAGAGGCGACCGCCGGACGAAAATTAATTCGGGCG
This sequence comes from uncultured Gammaproteobacteria bacterium, assembly GCA_964359335.1. Classification (GTDB taxonomy): domain Bacteria; phylum Patescibacteriota; class Patescibacteriia; order Magasanikbacterales; family GWA2-37-8; genus CAYHSR01. The sequence continues at coordinate 13,591 of CAYHSR010000006.1, forward strand.
ATCGCTTATGTGGTGAGCACCGAAGGCAAAGAAGAACAGCCTTTTTTTGACGCCTTATATAATTTAGGCATTGAAACCAAAGAACGACCACTGCAAGTTTTTTATGGCGGAGATAAAAAAGCCGATTGGGATGTGGGTATTACCGTGGATGCCATCCGTCTCTGTCCCAGTTTGGATGCCATTGTGTTAGTTAGCGGTGATGGTGATTATATCCCTTTAGTGGAATATTTGCGCAATCAGGGTAAACAGGTAGAAGTGGTGGCTTTTGGCGAAACAACCTCTAAAAAATTGATTGAATCGGCAGATGATTTTGTCGATCTTGGCACTGAACAAGGAAAATTTTTGTTAAAAGATGTTAGACGCAAATAATGACAGAATTTAATTCACGTCTGGTTTAAGAACACCCAGGCCGGCAAATATTTTGCGGTCTTTAGCTCTTAAGCCAGCGACAACTATAGATATCTTATGGAGATAAAGAAATGGTCTATGGAGTGGGGCGGACGCGCTCTCTCGGTAGAAGTTGGCAAGCTGGCGTTACAAACCAATGCTTCCTGTACTGTTCGCTATGGCGATACTGTAATTTTAGCGACCGCGGTGATGAGTAAAACAATTCGCGACGGTCTGGATTTTTTTCCGCTGTCAGTGGAATTTGAGGAAAAATTATACGCTGCCGGTAAAATAAAAGGTAGTCGATTTATCAAACGCGAAGGCCGTCCGACCGATGAGGCCATTCTGACTGGACGTTTAGTTGATAGATCAATCCGTCCGTTATTTGATGACAGCCTGCGTAACGATATTCAAATAATTTTGACTGCTCTATCCATTGACGGTGAAAATGATTCACAAGTTACCGCCCTGTTAGCCGCTTCAATTGTGTTGTCAATTTCCGATATTCCTTGGGACGGACCGATTGCCGGCTCGCGCGTCGGACGACTTGATAATAAATGGCTTCTTAATCCAACCTGCGCGCAAATAAAAACCAGCGATACTGATATTATAGTAGTTGGTACGCCGAAAAAATTGGTGATGGTAGAGGCAGGTTGTAAAGAACTGCCGGAAGGCGAGACAATAACAGCGATGAAATTTGGTGCGATGGAATTACAAACCGTTCTAGATTTCATTAATAAAATCGTTAATGAAGTTGGCCAGCCAAAGATGGACTTAAGCGCCAAAAAAGATGCTAAAGAATTGGAACTGGAAAAAATGGAGAAAGAAGTTAAAGATTTTGTGGCCGGCAAAGTAGATGAGTGGATTTTTGATTCCATCAAAGCTGGTAGGAAAGAAAGAGTAACATTATTGGATAAGTTTACCACCGCCATTAAGGAAATGTTAATCGTTAAAGAGGTGAATGAAACTACCCAAAAAAATATTTTGGGCCGAATGAAAATTTATATTGAAGAATATATTACTGACAAAATTATTAAAGATGGACAACGTTTAGACGGTCGATCTTTAACCGCTATCCGTTCACTTAAAGCCGAAGTAGGATTACTGCCTCGCACTCATGGTTCTGGATTGTTTAGCCGTGGTGATACTCAAGTATTATCTGTGGTTACGCTAGGAGCGCCTGGCGATGTTCAGACTTTGGATAGTATGGAAGAAGATGGAACTAAACGCTACATGCACCACTACAATGACACGCCGGCTACTTACGGCGAAACCGGATTTATGCGTGGCCCTGGTCGTCGGGCGATTGGGCACGGCGCTTTGGCAGAAAGAGCGTTGGAACCTGTTTTACCAGCCGAAGCGGATTTTCCTTACGCGATTCGCGTAGTGTCCGAAGTATTGGGTTCCAATGGTTCCAGCTCTATGGCTTCTACTTGCGGTTCAACTCTATCCTTAATGGATGCTGGTGTGCCGATTAAAAAAGCGGTCGCTGGAATCGCCATGGGTTTGGCCAGTAATAAAAATGGCGAGTGGAAAGTAATTACCGATTTGCAAGATGTGGAAGATGGTCCTGGCGGGATGGATTTTAAAATTGCCGGCACGCGCGATGGTATTACCGCGATTCAGATGGATACCAAAACAGCTGGATTAAGTTGGGAGATTGTAGAGCAGACTTTTAAACAAGCTAAAGAAGCGCGTTTAGAAATTTTAGATGTGATGGAAAAGACCATAGCCGCTCCGCGCGCCGAAATGTCGCCTTATGCTCCGAGAATTACCACTATTCATATTAACCCGGATAAAATTCGCGATGTTATCGGTCCGGGTGGGAAAATGATTAACAAAATTATTGCCGAGACTGGTGTTGATATTGATATTGAAGATGATGGTAGGGTGATGATTACTTCCAATGATGCCGAGGGTTCCAAAAAAGCGATTAAGATTATTGAGGAATTAACGCAC
>CAYHSR010000007.1:0-14530 GCA_964359335.1 uncultured Gammaproteobacteria bacterium
CAAACCGAGCGAAGCTCGGAGTTCCGCTAAAAGCGGAACGAAAAACTTGAAATCGCCAAATCCGAAAAGGGCGGGCGGGCTAGGCGGGCAAAAATTCCCTCCCCTAAAACCCCTTCCTTTTTGCCCGCCATTAAACATTTTTTTCAAAATCCGTTCGAATATTTTCGTATTTCCTCCGCAGAGCGGAAGGTGGGGGATTTGAACCCCCGATACCTTTCGGTATACACGCTTTCCAAGCGTGCGCACTAGACCGCTATGCGAACCTTCCATGATGGTTAAAAATTCTTAAATTCCATAAAGTTAAAAAATTGCTTTATAAAATTTTCTTTATAACTTTTTTCTTCGTACTCTTATACCGTAAATTAGGATAACGGTCAATGTAATCCATAAAACCCCCATTCCCCACTGTGCTGGGGTCAAATGAAAATATCTGGTATCGCTGTTCGGTAAATCGGTGGCGCGCAAAAAATCCAATAAAAATCGGACAATCGCGTAATTCATAAATGACAGGATAGCTACTAAACCCCAATGAATTTTGACTAACTTAACGAATAATGAATAATGAATAATGAACAATATAAAACCCAGCAACGACTCAATTAAACCCATATCAAATCTAGCGCCTGACGGAAAATTAACGGCTAATATAAAATCAGATAACTTACCAAGGTGATCGTGAATAAAAAAACAACCCAATCGGCCGATCCCCCAACCCAGCCACAAACTGACCGCCGCTATATCCAAATAAGGCAAAATTTCTTTTAAAGTAAATTTTCTAATTTTAATAAAAACATAAATAGCCAAGCTGGCGCCGATAAACCCGCCCAAAGACGATGCTCCGCCTTGCCAAAATTTTAAAATATCAATCGGTTGGCTAATATAATACACCGGCTCATAAAATATTACGTGAAATATACGCGCAACTACTAATCCTCCCAAAATTGCCCAAATCGCTATGTCTAACATCACTTCTCCGGATAACAAATATTTTTTAGCTAATTTATAAGCTAACAAAATTGCCAACACTAATCCCAAAGATACAAACAAACCCCAAATCTGAACTGGTATTGGACCAAGGAGGATTGAGTTGTATTGGAAATAAGGCAACATAATTAAAATAATTGGGTCAATTATCACCTATACTATTTGTTGGATAAATACGCCAAAACCTCTTCACCTCTTTCCACCACTTTAATCAAATCTTTATCCGATTCATTGATGGTTTTAAATCGCGCGAATAAATTATGAATAATCTCAATTAACGGTTGCCAAAATTCTTTACCATAAAGCAAAATCGGAATCGACGCAATTTTTTTGGTTTCAATTAAAGTCAACTGTTCAAATAGCTGGTGCAGTGTACCCAAACCGCCTGGAAAGAAAACAAATGCTTTAGACGGAGCGCTGATAATCAGTTTGCGGACAAACGGAAAGAAAAAACCGATTGATTTAGTTAGATACCCATTAATTCTTTCACCACTGGCAAAACGCATGTTTATACCAACACTCTGCCCACCATGTTCAAACGCGCCCTTATTGGCTGCTTCCATAATCCCAGGCCCGCCGCCGGTCACAAGTGAATAATTATTTAACGCTAATTCCTTACCTAATTTATAAGCTTCTTCATAATATTCTGTATTCCTGGCAACGCTCTTTGTCCCCAAAACAGTAACATCGGTTGGATTTTTAGAGATAAATTCAAAGCCTTCAACCAATTCTGCCATAATTCTAAAAATTCTCCAATCCAATCCGCCTTGACATGTTGGATTATCCGGGGTTATTTCGCATACTTCAGGGGAATCCTCAACTTTTTCCAAAATTCTAAAAGCTTCTTCGGCTGTTTCCACAATATGCCAATTATTTATGTCCTCTTTAACAAATGAATTAATTTCATCACAAGATTTGGAACGTAAAAAATCTAATACCGGTTGCCAAAAATCTTTTCCGATTAGTACTATTGGAACCCGGCGTGTGTGTTTTAATTCTATATTATCAACCACTTCAAAAAATTCATCAAAAGTTCCAAAACCACCAGGAAAAAATACAAAGCCATTGGCCGGCGAAGTTAATATTACCTTACGAGTAAAAAAATAATAAAAACCGATTGATTTGGTCACGTAATCGTTTACTCGTTGTTCGTGAGGTAGTTGAATATTCAAACCAACTGATTCTGATCCAGCCTCTTTGGCCCCTTTGTTGGCGGCTTCCATAATACCTGGCCCACCGCCGGTAATAATCGTAAATCCGACCTGTCCCAATTTAAAACTTAACTCTTCAGCTATTTTGTAATATTTATTATTTTTTGGTAAACGCGCTGAGCCCAAAATAGTAATTTCTTTTTTTAAAGATGATAGAAATTGATAGCCGTCCACAAATTCCGACACGATCCGAAAAATCCGCCAACTATCACGAAAATCAACCGGCGCGCCGGCGGTCACTAATAATTTTGGTGTTTTATTTGCCGGTTTATCCATTGTAGAAGTGTTTATTTTAGACATAAATTAAGTTATAAAGTTCATAAACTAAAAACAGTATGTCCAATTCTCATTACCGCTCCTTCTCCCATTCTCGGCCCGATTATTTGCACACCCACCGGCAAGCCACTTTCGGTTTTTCCCGCTGGAACAGAAATCGCCGGCATACCAGCCACGGATGACGGGCTCATCATTATATCAGCTAAATACATAGCCAAGACATCATTTACTTTGCAACCGATATCAAACGCCGGAAAAGGAGAAGTCGGCGTGAGCAAAACATCAACTTTTTCAAATACATTTTCAAAATCTTTTTTAATTAAAGTTCTAACAGTTTGAGCCTTTTTATAATAAGCATCATAATAACCAGCGGATAAGACATAAGTGCCAATCATAATCCGACGTTTAACTTCTTCTGGAAAACCTTGAGCGCGAGATTTGGCATATAAATCATAAAGATTATTGACATCCTCTCTGCTTCCATATTTAACTCCATCTAGACGAGCCAGATTAGAACTATCTTCGCTGGGAACCACAATATAATAAACCGCCAATGCGTATTTAGTATAAGGCAAAGAGACAGTAATAATTTTAGCTCCAAGTTTTGCTAATTTTTCAATTTGCTTTCTTGTTAATTCTTTTACTTCTTCGTCCAAACCGTCTAATTCATAATATTCTTTTGGGATGCCAATTTTTAATCCTTTAATTTCTTCCAGCGTCGCATCTAAATAATTCGGAATAGGATCACTAACCGTGGTGGCATCTTTACTGTCTTGACCGGCGATAACTTGTTGGACAATGGCGCAATCTTCAACTGTTTTAGTAAGTGGTCCAACCGTGTCCAAAGACGAAGCCATTGGCATTATCCCAAAACGGGAATTTCGCCCATAACTCGGCCTCAAACCGACAATTCCGCAAAAGCTGGCTGGTTGGCGGATAGAACCGCCGGTATCTTCGCCAATAGCGTAAATACACATATCATCTGCCACCGCTGCCGCTGATCCGCCTGAAGAACCGCCGGAAACTTTAGTCAAATTATGAGGATTTTTTACCGGTCCATACATGCTATTTTCATTACTGGCGCCATGACCGAAACTATCACAATTATTTTTACCAATTAAGACTCCGCCTTGCTCTCTGATTTTCTTAATCACCGTCGCGTCAAATGGCGGAATATAGTTATCTAAAATTTTGGCCGAACCGGTCGAACGGATACCTTTGGTACAAATCGCGTCCTTAACCGCGAACGGAATGCCGGTTAATTCTTTTTGTTCATTCTTTTTAATCATCTCATCAGCTTTTTTGGCTTCCTCAATCGCTGACTCTTCGCAAACAGTAATAAAAGCGTTAATTTTCGAATTTCTTGCTTCAATCTTGGCCAAACAGGCCTCGGTTAATTCCACTGAAGTAAATTCTTTTTTCCGAAAACCATCTTGACATTGTTTAATTGTTAACTCATTTAATCGCATAAGTTTTATCTAAATATATTACTCAAACACCCCCGGCACCTTTAATTTATCATATTCCACTAGTGGCATTTGTTTTAGTAACTCAGCTCGATTTTGACAATCCACCGCTATATCTTCTCTAACTATATTGACTAAATCGGTCACCTGATAAGTCGGATTGGTATTTACAATATTGACATCATCTAAAATTTTCATATAATCCAAAACAACCGAAATGGTTTCAGCATGACGTTTCTCCTCTTCCGCGCTTAATTCAATCCGCGCCAGTTGAGCGATTTTGCGAACATCTTCAATTGTAATAGGCATAACGTCCTATTGTTATATTGTTTAATGTTGCTATTCTACCAAATTATCTAATTTTAGACAAGTTAAAACCAGTCCGTAATATGACTGGTTTAATATTTTTTTAATATTTTACACCTTCAAATCCTTCTGTAACTCACACCACCTTTTCTTCAACTCTTTTATCAATTTATTCTTCATGTCCAACGCCACTTCTTTTTTGTCAGCGTATTCGGCCACGGCTCGCTCCACTAAAGCGTCATACATCTCTTTGGTTGGCCCGTCCAATTGTTGAATGCTCACTTTTAATTGACCATACAAGGCATCGGTGTGCGCCAAAAGTTTATCGCGATATTCCTTGCCCTTAGGCGTAACATTCAGCCAAGTAATCGCCGCCCCTAAAATCCCGCCTAATAATAATCCTTTATTAAATTTACCCATACGCGTTTAGATTAAAAGTTTAAAAAGTTTGTTATGTGCCGCAATCAACGCCAGCGGTATCGCTACCGGTTCCAGCGCCAAAACCCGCTGTCGCGGCCGAACTGCTAAGAGTAGTTTTGCATTCCGCCGGTTGAGTGGTAAAGCTGGAACAAATTACTTGTTTTAAAGATTCTGGAGTTCTAGAAACGCCTTCGATTTCCTGACCATTGATCACCAAAGTCGGGCTGCCTTGCACACCGTATTTTTTATTCAAATCATCATGTACTTTATAAATCGGAAAACGCTCGGATAACCAAGTGCTCGTAGCATTATAACTATCGGTAATACCAAATTTGCTATCAGCCGCGCTAACGCATGATTTCATTTTATTCTCATCAATTTTGGCAGTCTGCGAACAAGTCGCGCTATTGCCACTAACGGCAAAGCACTCGGCATAGATCAAATATTTATCACTCTGTTCTTTTTGAATACAATATTGCGCGTTATTTTCGTCAATTTCTTTTTTTCCATGCATAATATAATTTACCCATTTGACCGAAAAGTCGGCCTTTTTGCCAAACAATTTCATCACCGGCAAATAGGCCTTTTGCATTTGCAAACCATAAGGGCAATAAGACATAATAAATAACTCAACTACCGGCTTACTAGCTTTGGTTGGAGCAGTTACCGCCGGAATGACAGGGGTCTTAACTGTTGTGTTGGCAGTAATTGACGAACTGATCTTATTGCCAACCCTTCCACTTATCATCATACTTGCCAAAACGATAAATCCAATGGTACAGAGTATCAGAAATCCGGCCACGGTCCCGACAATCATGGCGCTTTTAGGATTAAGCGAGGAAAAAAAAGTCTTTTTGTCTTCCATAGAAAAATATGAATTGTGAATTAAAAGATAAAAAAATGTGGTTCAATGTATCAATGCAACAATGTGTCATACACAGACATTAATTTGCTTAACGAAAATCGCGCCGTTAATTGGTCATTATATTTTAACCTATCTGGATTATTAGTCAAGGGCAAATTAAGAGTAATTTCCTCTTTAGTCCCAACATTGAAATCAATGATTTTTTGTTCGTCCAATTTGGCAAATTTGTATTTTTTAAATGTTTGGTCAAAAACGCCAACTACATTCGCTAACTGAAAAATTTTTGGTAAATAATAAGCATTGTAGGCCTTAATAATAAGAGAAAAAACGTCTGGCGTCTCTACCGGCCGATAATAAGTACAGACTAATGGCAAGTCCGCGTTCCGCAATTTAAAATCTAAAATTGATTTTGCGCCGCCCATAAATGGACAATGAAGATGAACCAGATCACTTTCTGCCATTTCAATGAAACTTTCTTTTAGACCGCTATTTCCTTTAAACTTATATGATGGCGCAGGTCCTCGTTCGCCGATAATCTCGGCCTGCTGACTTTTTGTCGGTTGATTGTATTGCAGAGTAATCACATGGCTGTTTATACCATACGGCTGTAATTCTTCCACAATTTCAAAAGCATTCTTTTTGATGTCGTCAAAATAGTCAAAGGCGGAGGGAATGATGTGGGTAATAGTCATAATAATTATTCAGAGCAATTACATTGTTTTTTATAAACCTCAGCTAATTTTTCCACATGCGCATCCCACCCATATTTCTTCTCCGCTTCTTGACGGCAATGTCGCGACATATTTTGATATTCATTTTCCGATAAATTTAACATCTTTTCCAATTTATTTTTTAAGTCATCGGCAGAACCGCTTTTAAATAAATATCCGGTCTGGCTATCCATTACTCGTCCGCGAACACCTGGAATATCAGAAGTAATTACAGGCGTACCGCAAGCCAATGATTCAATGGCGGTTAAAGAAAATGATTCGCCGCGATCAGACGATACCACTATACACCGGGCCGAGTTATATTCTTGCGCTAATTTTCGTCGGTCAGTAATTTGTCCGACAAATTCTACTTGATCGTCTATATCAAATTCAGTAGACAATTTTTTTAAATTATTTTCTTCAAATCCACCGCCAATCACTTTTAATTTTACGGATACACCGCTCTCTTTCAAACCAGCGATAGCCTTTAATAATAAATCAAATCTTTTAAATGACAATAAATTACCAACAAACAAAATAATTTTTGTTTTTTTAATTTCCGACAATGGCCTAAAAATATCTATGTCCACCCCATTAAAAATTTCCACCACTTTATTTTTAACAATAAATTGGCCGAATTTGGAATTATTAAAATGATCTGAATCAACCGTAATGACTTTTGCCGCGCCAGTTAATATTTTTTTGGCCAAAATAAAATCGTAAATTTTCTGAATTATGCCGAAAATGCCATTGGCTCGCGCGTCCATGTGGTAGGTAATAATATATTTTTTATTTTTTAATTTTGAAGCCAACCAAACAAACTCCGCCCCTCCGTAAAAGGGATAATGAAGATGGACTAACTGAGCGTCTTGAATCTTTTTATACACGGCTGGAATCAGACCGCCGTTCGGGCTTTGAAAAATTGGTCTAATAAAAATAACTTTCAAATGGCCGTAATCGTTTGATGCCGCGTCTGGAAATTTTGGCGTTAGCGCTTCCACCTCTATCCCCTGTTTGGCCAATCTTTTACACTCTTCAAAGCACACCTGGCCCATGCCACCGATGCGAGGAGGAAATGTGGAAACAACATGAATAATTTTCATAGGCTAAAAATACTAAAAGAAGATTTTTTCTATATTTTTTAATATTTTTTAAATATTCGCGTCCACTCCTCCGCCTGCTGGCCGGCGTAAACAGGAAATGACTTAATCGCGCGGACAAACAAACGTTTATCCGCGCTGCCTGAGTTGGCATAGTTAAAAACCTTGCTGGTGGCGGATATGTTGGGCACAATGGCGATTAGACATAGGATCACAACCAATAAATATTTTTTTTCACTATCAACCCAATCAAAGATCAAAATTAAAATCGCCGGAATAAAAATTAAAAACCAGCGAATGGAATAATTCGGCCCGCCAAAATATGTGCCAAATAAACTATAATACAGAATTATGCCAATAGTTGAAAAAACTGTTGCTAAACAAAATAATTTCTTTTTCTTTTCTTTAAATTTAAAAAATAAGCAGGCTGTCAACGGCAAACCAAGCCATAAAATCGGATTATGCAAAATAAATCCGCGCGTCTGGCTAAATAGCATATTGAACAAATAATTTAACCAATTGCCAAACCCGCTCACCGCTAAACCGGCGCCGGTTAAATCTTGACTGTTAAATGGCGCGTTAGGATAATTAAAAAACTCACTGTGCATAGAACCGGGAAAAACATCGCCGGTAATTGGAATCGTGATTATGGAATGCGAAATCAAAGGAATCAACGCGGCTAAAAAATAAAAAACAATGGAATGATAATCTTTCTGCCGTATTTGCAAATATAAAATATGCAAAGTAAAAAATCCCAAAATAAAAATTCCACCGGTATCAAAAGTAGCGGATAAAGACAAACAAAAGCCAATTAAAAAAATATTTATTTTGGAAGGCGGTAAATAATAAAGAACCAACAAAGCAATCCCAATCGCTGACGCGGCGGTAATATGATTATTCACTACGGTTGTATAAGACAACAAAATAGTTCCAACCGCCAAACAAAAAATCAAAAATAATTTTTTGTTCTTACGCGCGTCTAAAAATTTGTTTTTGGCTAATTTATAAAATAACCAAAAAAATATTAAGAAAGGTAAGAGAGAAATAAAAATCGTTGTAAAAAAAATAATTATTTTGGGATCATTTTTGATAGTTATACCCAGCGGATGCAAAATCAAATAAGGCACGCTGGCCAAAACCGCGTGCGACAATGGTTTATCAGAATAAAAATGATTAGCAATAAAAACCTTGTCGCCGGTATAATTCAAAAACCACCATGTCTTATCAATCTGAAAAGTATGTTGTTCAACTAAACTCTGAACGGTAGCCAATCGGCTGGCGTCGTTCCAACCCATGGGCATCAGGTGAGTCAAAAATAAAATTACCAATAACAAAAAAATTATTAATGAATAATTGAGGGATTTAAAAAAATTTATTCGCACAAAAAAATATCAATGATTATTATCAAACATCAATGCCTCTTTATTGGCAATTGTATAATCAATCGTCTTGGCTAAGCCATCTTCCAAGCGCACTAATGGCATCCAGCCCAACACTTCTTTGACATAAGTCAAATCCGGAGCGCCTTTACGCGTTAAAAATATTAATGGAGCGTCAAAAGTAATTTTTGAATTGGAGTTAGTCATCTTAATAATCTGTTCCGCCACTGCTACTATTTTAATCCTTACTTCATGACCTAAATTGACAATCTTTATTTCCGGTTCAGCTGACATTAGACGCGCCAATCCATCCACCATATCACTGACATAACACATGGACATAGTCAACGAGTCATCGCCATAGATAACTAAATCCTTGCCCTCCAAGGCGTTAACAATAAAATCAGGAATCAATGAGCCGATAAACAGCTTCATTCTGGATCCGTAAGTGGTAAAAACCCGAGCGATTTTAGCATCTATACCTTGCGATTGACGATAGGTTTCCACGCAGGTCTCAGCAAATCTTTTGCCTTCATCATAACAAGCTCGAGGCGATAGATGGTTCACTATCCCCTCGTCGGTCTCTTTAAAAATATTCCGTTCAGCGGTCGCCTCGCCATAAACCACGGAACTGGAAGCAAAAACATATTTGGCATGATACTTGACCGATAAATCCAGAGTGGCGATCATAGACATGGAATTGGCCCAGAGGGATTTTAATTTTAAATTTTCAAAATCTTTCGGGCTGGTTGGACAGGCCAAATGATAAATTTCTTGCACGCCTTGAAATTTAACTTTAAATTTTTCCAATTCCGGATATTTTTCCAAATCAAGCGGCGAATTTACGTCAACTTTGATAAATTCAAAATCAGGATATTGCAATAAATGCTTGATGTTATTGGGGTGTGAATTGGAAAAGTCATCCAAACAGATAACTTTAGCGTCTTTTAACAAACGTTCGCAGAGGTGTGAACCGATAAATCCGGCCCCGCCGGTGACAACCACGTTCTTTTTTTCAAAAATTGGAGTAGACATACGATAAAAATAATTAAAAAAATATTAAAAAATATCACTCTATTTTACCATCACTATCTTCTTGACTCCGGTAATCATTTTTATTTCCTTATCTCCAATCCATTCATAACCATTTTTAAGCAAAGGGAACTTACCGCCTTCTAAATTAACCGGCCAGACCAAATTATTGAATGAATTAAATAATAAATGCCAATCGCGCGCAGTGAAGTTGGTCGAAATTTCTTTATAGCGAACCGTACTACCGAAACTATTGCCGATAATCAACCGTGTGATATTTTGATTATTAGCTAAAATGATTATTTCTTCGCCGTCCCAATCCAATAAATCCCGCACTGTAAAATCCAGCCACTGACCAATGTCCGCAAAAATTGCCGAGGTGATAATTTGACCTGACCAGTCTTTTTTATCAACAGTCAAAATCTCATTTTGATAATTTGCCACATAGGCGTAATTGATTCCAGCGCTCCATTTTTGCCCGTTAAACTCCAAGGATTCCAATAACTTAACATCAGCGGAAAATTTATCCAGATATTTTTTTTCGCCATTGACTGCCTCTAAAATATAAAAAATATTATTCTGATCGCTAACTAATTCCAATCGGTTGTAATCACCGCTAATTTTTGCTTCTCGCGGCAATGAATATTCTTTTATAAAATTCCCGCTTAAATCATCTATCTGTAAATAATAAAATTGTCCTCGGTTAATCAGTAAAATCATTTCCTGTCTGCCGTCATTATTTATATCAGACAAAGAAAAATCAATCAACTGTTCATTGGAAACATGATTAAATGAACTGGATTTCTCTGACTGAGTATTATAAACATATATTTGATTACCTTGCTGATAATATAAATTACTGATGCTGTCGCGCAAATAAGCCACGGTACCGATAGCTTCTTTGATTACATTGCCAACATTTAATCCTCGTCCAACATCTTTTTCAAAACCAACATTCGCCACGCTGATATCGTCAGAGTTATTAATGATAAAATTATTAATTTCGCTCGCTTTCCAATCGGGAATAAGGGATTTTAACAAGGCCGCGGTTCCGGCTACCTGCGGCGTGGCAAACGATGTACCCTTAACTTGTCCGCCAAAATAATCATTAAAATCAGCTGCCGGCGCATAATACAAAGTGCTGTTAATATTTCTACCAGGAGCGGACAAATCAACGCAGGATCCATAAGAAGAAAAATTGCTCAAAGACTTTTTTGATTCAATGGATGCCACGCCCAAAATAAAATTGTCAATTAACCCATTATCATAACAAATTGGATAGGCCGGGTTTAAATCCAAATCACCTTTGGTAAAATATCCTTCATTGCCGGCCGCGGCCACTACCACCACGCCCTTGTGCCATGCTCGCGTAATGGCCTGTTTTAGACCATCGCTGTTTAAATCGGAAACAATACTTAAATTTACCACGGCGGCGCCATTGCCAACAGCATAATCAACAGCTTTGGCTACATCAACAAAACTGCCAACACCATCGTTGGCCATGGCGCGAATAGGCATAATAGACACCGACCAATTAATGCCAACCGCTAATAAATGATTATCTCCCTTGGCTCCAATTAAGCCGGCAACTATAGTGCCATGGCTAATGACATCAAATTCATCTGTTTTTTTAATCTTCGGAACCCGAACATCATTATTATCTTCCACAAAATTCCAACCACGCACATCATCAATATAGCCATTGTGATCATCGTCAATTCCATTATCGGCAATCTCGCCGGAATTAATCCAAAAATTATCTTTTAAATCCGGATGGTCAATATCCACTCCAACATCAATAACTGCTACAATCACATTTTTTGAGCCGGTCGCGTAATTCCAAGCGATTTGGCTGTTAATCTGCGTATGAAATGATTGCTTGACTAAATCCGGATCATTGGGAATCTTGGCAATTACTTCTAATGGCAATAATAATCCTAAAATAAATACGATTATTGATTTTTTGAGTAAACTATTGTAGTATTTATGCATGTGGATATATTATACTACGGAATTAATAAATTGTTCAATGGTTCAATTTAACAGTTTAACGTTATGTACCGCCTGAAACAAATTACTTTGCTATTGGGAGACATGCTAATGCTCTATTTAGGGCTATATTTAGCGATTACTATCCGTCATCTAGGCTGGTCGGATTTTACTTTCATCCAATTTACGCCGATCATGTCGCCTTTATTCGCCTTGGCTGGATTGATTATATTTGTAACCGGCCTATATGATCTGGAAAAGAATAAAAACAATCGAGCTAATTTTGGTAAAATCGCCATCAGTATGTCAGTCTGGTTGGTGTTTGGCTTGATATATTTTTATCTTGATTCAAGCCGAACAGTCTCGCCAAAAACTATCTTGATTTTAAACGGCATATTCGGATTGTGTTTAATCTCTATTTGGCGTTTTTTTTATAACAAATTTATCTCTCAATCAATTTGGAAGATAAATGTGGTGTTTGCCGGTTTAGATAAAGAAATTGAAGAACTACTTAAGACACTACACTCACAACCGCAATTGGGCTACAATATCGCAGGTATCGTTGATGAAAACTACGCGAAGACAACGGAACGATTCGCTGGATATAAAATTTATGATGATATTCAGTCGGCGCTAAATTGTCAAAAGATAGAACTGATTGTACTCTCGCCGAGTTTGGAACAGGATAAAGAATTCGTTAAAAAAATAATTAGCCACATTTACCGCCAAATCCAAATTATGCCTTTGGCTAATTTTTATGAATTAACCACCGGACGGATTCCGATTTTTGCCCTTACCGATAGCTGGCTGATTTCCAATTTGCATGAACAAAATAAAAAAATTTATGATCGCGTCAAATTAATTTTAGATCTATTGTGCGCTGGAGTGATGGCTGTATTTTTCCTGACTACTCTGCCTTTTGTCGCTCTGCTAATAAAAATTAACTCCCGCGGACCGATATTTTTTAAACAAACCAGAGTTGGTTTGGCAGGCAGAGAATTCCATGTGATAAAATATCGCACCATGTATTCTTTAAATTCTGACGGCAGCGCGGAAACATCCGGTCCGCAATTTTCCAGTGATCAAGATCAACGAATTACGATGATTGGAAAATTCCTTCGCCAAACACGATTAGATGAAATACCTCAATTTATAAATATTTTTAAGCGAGAGATGTCTATTGTCGGTCCTCGACCGGAACGACCGGAATTTGTCAAACAAATGTCGGGATGCACTCCGTATTATCACTTGCGCCATTTAATCAAACCAGGCCTAACCGGCTGGGCGCAGATCAAACATGGCTATGCCGGTAATCTGGAAGAAAACTTGCGCAAATTAGAATATGATTTACATTACATCAAAAACCGCGGACCGATGCTTGATTTTATAATTATTTTAAGGACAATTAATACAATCACGCGGCTGAGCGGGAAATAAAAAATCATAAAAAAACGCCACTCACGCGTCTTTTTTAAAACAAATTAATTAGACTATAAATTACGCCAGCCATCAAGGCGGCTAATAACAGGGCAACCAATAACCAAGTGTGATGTAATTTATACTTTCCAGGCTCTATATCGCCTTTATTTTTGGCTTGCCAATAAATTAAAATCGTCAATAACATTTCCAAACTGACAAACACTCCGCCAATGATATTGATGGCGGAAATAAATTGTCTTAATCCCAGCAAAAAAATAATCAATGGCATAAGCACAACCAGCCAAACCGCTGATTTATGTTTAAATTTATAATCCCAAGCCAAAGAATCGCTCAAAGATAATCCAGTTGCCAAAAAACAAGTCCCCATAGCTAATACCGCGAACAAATTTCCAAACCACAACATGATTGGTCCGATTTTTTGCCCTAAACCGATCGTCGCGATTTCAGTGGTTTGAGTTCCGGTAACGCCCAAAACAACTATCGTAAAAATAACGTAGGCGCTAATACAAATTAAGCCGGCGAGAAGAATAGCGGTTTTAAATGATTGTTGGTTTTTGACTAAAACACTATGTGCTTCAACTACCGCCGGTCCGCCATGAAAAGCAAAAAGGATAATCCCATAAGGAAAAAACAGCTGCGACAAATTATAATATTGGAAATTAACTAATTCAACCTGTTGAAGACCAAAACCGGCAATCAACAAAATTACTATTAGAATCGCCAAGCTTAAAAAAAAATCAACGGTTTTAATCAATTGCAATCCGTTATAAATAAAAAACGCGCCAACGAGAAAAAAAATAATACTCCACCAAAACGACGTTCCTCCAAGCAAGGCAGATAATGATACACCGACGCCGATAATATAAACGACCATAATACCAACGCCGGAAGTATATTTGATAATGGCCATTGCCATCTCTCCAACGCGACCAAGATACTTTCTCGCCAACCCGGCTAATTGTAAATTTCCCTTAGTTCTCACCGCTATCTCACCGATCAATAAATTAAAACCGATCATCAAAACTCCAAAAATTAAAATATAACTTAGACCAATGAATAGGCCAACTTTCGAAATAGCATACGGCAAACCTAAAACCCCGGCGCCTATCGTGGCGCTGACAATTAAAGCCACACCTTGAAACATAGACATCCGTTTCCTAAAAATCCCCTGATGTTGTATTAAAAATGGTTCGTCTTTATGGAATTTTAATGATGTATTTAAAAAAGACATAAAACTATTGACTTTCACTAAAAAAAATATTACAATGTCCGCATTGTCAATGCACGCCTAGCTCAGCTGGTTAGAGCACCTCGTTTACACCGAGGGGGTCAGGGGTTCGAATCCCTTGGCG
>CAYHSR010000008.1:0-14510 GCA_964359335.1 uncultured Gammaproteobacteria bacterium
GTCGGGTTAAGCTAAATGAGTTATTATCCAAGCACTCCACTTTTAAAATTGGCGGACCGGCGCGCTATTATGTTGAAGTTGTCGAAGAGTCAAAAATTGTTGAGTTGCTAAATTTTTTATCTGGCGAGGGAATTAAGTATTTTGTTTTAGGCGGTGGTTCTAACGTATTATTTCCGGAAGAGTATGACGGAGTCGTTATAAAAATGAAAAATGAAAAATTCATAATTAAAAATAACGAAATTATCGCTGATGCCGGAGTAGCGTTGGCTCTGGTGGTAAATTTGGCGGTTGAAAATGGCTTGACCGGTTTGGAGTGGGCGGTGGGGATTCCTGGAACAGTCGGCGGCGCGGCGCGCGGAAATGCCGGCGCTTATGGCAGTGATACTTCTAAATCATTAGAAAAAGCGACCATTTGGCAGGATGGTGAAGTAATTGAATTAAGCAAGGCGGATTGTAGGTTTAGTTATCGCGATAGTTTATTTAAACAACAAGGCGGCAATAGCGTGATTTTGCGCGTTTATTTTAAATTAGAGAAAGGGGATAAGGTGGAAATAATGAAAACCATGCAAGAATATGGCTTACAGCGCGGCTGTCGGATTACATCCAATCCGACCTGTGGTTGTTCTTTTAAAAATGTGGAGATTAAAGATTATGCCGGAGACCGATCATTGTTGGATCCAAAATTTATTGAGCGGGGTAAAATTCCGGCTGGCTGGCTGATAGAGCAAGCCGGCTGCGCGAACGTGGCCGGCCATCACACGAGATTGTCTAATTTACACAATAATATTTTAGAAAATACCGGCGGCGCAACTCAAGGCGATATTTTAAAATTAGTTGCCGAGATAAAGGAGAGAGTGTATAATAAATTTAAGGTGGAATTAGAAGAGGAAATGGAAATTGTGTATTAAATTGCTAAACTGTTGCTATTTTAAGTCAAATTTTAACATTTTAACAATTTAGCCATTTAACAATTTAAATCGTATGCAAATCAACATCGTCGGTAAAAATATGGACCTAACCGAATCCATCAAGGAGTATGTGGAAAAGAAAATCAGTGGGTTAGAAAAATTTTATAGTCGAATAATTAAAGCCGACGTGATCGTAGGTTTAACTACCACCAAACAGAACAAAGGTAAAATTTACTTAGCCGAATGCAAGTTGGAAGTACCAGGTAAAGACCTGTTTGCTTCCAAAGTGGAAGAAAAGGATCTTTACAAAGCGATTGATAAAATTCGCGATTATCTCGAGATTGAATTGAAGAGGCACAAGCGAAAATTGGAAGGAAAAAAGAAAGAAGCCAGACAAGAGACGAGGGAGACGAAAGAATACGTTATGAATAACTAATTATGTCAGAAAATCCGCAATACACAAATCTTCAAACACAAACCGCGAATATTCCTATCGGAATAGAAATTGATCGTCTCACTAAGTACGCAAAGATTTTACGCGCTTTAATTTTTACCACAGTGGAAGCCGGACAGTCCGGTCATCCGGGCGGAAGCAGTTCTAAAGTTGAGCAGATGTTAGGTTTAATTTTTAGCGGCGTTTTAAAATTTGATTTTTTATCGCCCAAAAATTCGGGTCGAGATAGAATTGTTTGGAGCGCTGGTCATTGTACGCCTTTGTTGCATTCTATTCAGGCCTTTATTTACGAGGCATTGCGTCGTTTGGGTCATCAATTTGACAAAACAATTCTAAACGCGGTTTTACCCGAAGATTTAGTTCGTTTTCGACATAGTGATGGGCCGCAAGGACACGCGGAAAGCAATTATCCACTGTCGGATTATTCTACCGGACCATCCGGACATGGTTTATCCGCCGCCGGAGGATTGGCCGCTTCGCATCGCGCCGTAGGATTGGATACAAAGGTTTTTGTTTTAATGGGAGACGCGGAAAGCGCGGAGGGAATTACTTATGAAATCCGAAATTTGGCTTCCACTCTTGGACTTCAAAATTTGATAGTTAGTTTTGATTATAATCATTTTGGCCTTGATGGTCCAATTGAAGAGGTTGTGCGGTCGCCGATTTTAAATCATTGGTTAGGTTTGGGTTGGAATGTAATTGAAATCAATGGTCATGATATTTTACAATGTATCAAGGCCTATCAATTAGCTTTTGCCGGATTTGAAAACAATTTACCAACGGTTGTATTGGCCCATACTATAAAAGGCAAGGATTATGGTCAAGTCGCCAATACTTCCGCATCGCATGGTCTGCCCGCGAAGCATGAAGAGTACGTGCAAATTGTTCAGAAACTTGGTTTTAATATTTTAGGCAAGCCAGATGATGTAATGACAGATATTGAAACCATCATTGATACAATCACGCCTCAAGATTGCGCGTATATTGAGCAAATCGTTCGTCAAAATGCCATCCGTATAACGCCAGAGCGTGATTTAATCAAACAGATTAAAAAGACTTTACAAGGGAGAAATATTATTGATCCACGCGTGATTAAACGTCCGTTGGAGATGCCAAAAGAACTTATCTTCGCGGCCGGTGAAAAACTAGCGACTCGTAAGGCCGCTAGTTATTGGTTTAAATGGTTAATGAACCAGACGGCCTTTTTTTACGCTGGAGCGGGCGATATAAGCGGTTCGGTATTATTTAAAGAGACAGAAGACGTATATGGTTTGATCAACCAAAATAATCCAATTGGACGTGGAATCAGGTTTGGCATAGCTGAACAAAACATGGCAATGTTTTCGTCGGCTCTAACACAAGACATATTGCCTGGCGGGTTTAGGCCGGTGTCGGTTTTTGGCACTTTCGCGGTTTTTACTTCTATGATGTCAAATTGCGTGCGATTGGCTTTAATCAATAATCACCTTTGTCCCGAACGAGCCGGGTTTTTTATTATGCTGGCTTCGCATGATGGACCGGAAACCGGAGAAGATGGTCCAACTCATCAAGGCCTATATTGGATGAGTAATTTTATGGCTTATCCGGGCATTAAGGTTTACAAACCGTTTGACGCCAACGAAACAATTGAAATGTTATTTTACGCTTTAACTAAAGGCGAGCCGATTGCTTTGTCTGTTTCTCGCCCTAATAGTTTAGTTTTAAAAAGAGGCGACGGCGTGCCGCCAGCTATTGAAGCGATTAACGGATCGTATGTGTATAAATCGTTTTCCAATATCGGTAACCAAAAAAAGATTTTAGTTATTTCCGGATCGCAAATATTATTAAATGTATTGGAAATTTTGCCAAAGTTAGAAAAACATGGGATTGACGTAAAAATAATTAATGTCACTTCGCCGGAGCTATTTGAAGAATTAAGAAAAAATAATCCACAAAAAGCGCTGGAAATTTTATCAGACGAAGAACGTCCGTTGGTTATTACTTTGCATAATGGTTGGAAAGGATGGCTTGATTCATTTATGTTGCCCGCTGATCATGAAAATAGACGAATCGGAGTGGATACATATTTAAAATCAGGCAATATAGAAGAAATTTATGAAGTGGCGGAATTGACGAGCGACAATATCTTCGCGAAAATATTAAAAAATGTCCATATCCATTCTTAAAAATCGCGACCAATATAATGGTCTGACTTCCAGCCAAGTTGATTCTCAGCGCGGTATTTTTGGTTATAATGAGCGTCCTAAAATTAAAAAAAAGGGGTGGTCGCGTCGGTTGTTTGGAATATTTACCGAACCTATGATGCTGTTAATTTTAGCAACAGCGGTTGTTTATTATTTTATTGGTGAAAAATTGGAAACCATTTTATTTTTATGCTCAATCGTTCCGATTGGCCTGATGGCATTTTTTCAAGAATGCAAAACTAATCAAGCTATTGAAGTTTTGGATAAATTGATGATTCAGAAGGTTCAAGTTTCGCGGGATGGAAAAATTATTACTTTAGATTCAAGAGAATTGGTCCCTGACGATTTGGTGTATTTGACTGCCGGTGATAAAGTTCCGGCCGATGGTTTGTTGTTTAGATCATCCGGCCTGTTAGTTGATGAATCGATCTTAACAGGTGAATCAATCGCGGTTACAAAATCACAAGAAACGATTACTGGAATGATAGCGGAAAATCAACTCTCGCAAGGCACGTTAGTTGTTCAAGGCGATGGTTATTTTTTAGTGCAAGCCACCGGTGGTAATACGGCTTATGGAAAATTGGGTAATTTATTGGAGAAAATTTCAGATCAACAAACCCCTTTACAAATTAAGATCAAAAAATTAGTCAAACAGGTGGCTATTACAGCGGTTTTGGTTTCTTCAATGTTAATGATTATTTTAATTTTTACTAAAGGTTGGCAAGCCGGTGTTTTAGGCGGATTAACTATGGCGATGTCGTTGGTACCGGAAGAATTTCCAGTTGTATTTAGTGTTTTTTTAATAATGGGCGTTTGGCGGATGTCCAAACGCAATGCCTTGGTTAGGCAGATGGCCATGGTGGAGACATTGGGCTCGGCTACTGTTATTTGCACCGATAAAACCGGTACTCTAACCGAAGGTCGGATGGCTTTGGAAAAAGTTTATTATCAAGGTCAGATTTATGATATAACCAAAGTAGAGCGGCATAAGGTAGATTTTACTGAGTTGATTAGAGCGTCTTTATTATCGTTTGAAAAAGTAGCCATTGATCCGATGGAAATTGAAGTGCAAAATTTCGCGGATAAATTAAAAATTAATAAAGCAAAGTTATATGGCGATCATGTTCTTGTCAAAGATTTATCCTTTGATTCCGCCAATAAAATGGTTCATCATGTTTGGCAGGATAAAGAAACAAAAATTTGTCGGCAATATAGCGCTGGGGCGCCGGAGAGTATTTTACAGTCGTGTAAGATTTTAGATCATGATAAAAAGAAGGTGGCGCAAGCTTACGAACAAATGGCCGCTGAAGGTTATCGGGTAGTTGCCGTAGCAAGCAAAGATACCGATAATAATTCAGAAATTACGGCATCACAGCTGGAATTTGTCGGCTTGTTGGCGATGAGCGATCCGCCCCGCGCCGGCGTGAGTGAAGCCGTGCGGATGTGTCAAGATGCCGGAATTAGAATTATGATGATTACCGGCGATAATAAATTAACAGCTCATAATATCGCTGAAAGCATCGGTATTAATCATAATGAAGAAATCGTCAGTGGCGAGGAGCTGGAAAATATTTCTCCGTTGGCTTGGCAGGAGGCCGTTCGGCGTCATGATATTTTTGCTCGTATGCGCCCGGAACAAAAATTTTTGATTGTGGAGGCCTTGCAAAATAATGGCGAAGTAGTCGCTATGACCGGTGATGGCGTTAATGACGCGCCAGCGCTTAAAAAAGCCAATATCGGTGTGGCCATGGGACAAAAAGGAACCGAAGTGGCGCGTTCAGCCGCCGGTATTATTTTATTGGATGATAATTTTTCCACGATTGTCAACGCTGTTAAAGAAGGTCGGAGGATTTACGATAATTTACGCCAATCATTTGCTTTTTTGTTTTCTTTTCATCTGCCGATTGTCGGGTTGGCTCTAATTCCGGTTTTGTTTAATCAGCCATTAATATTTTTGCCGATTCATGTGATTTTTTTGGAATTAATTTGCGATCCGGCGTCGGTTTTGGGTTTTGAACAAGAGCGCGCTCGGCGGGGATTAATGCATGAAAAACCGCGCGGTCAAAATGAGACATTGATAAACCCCAAGCTGTGGGGTAAAATAATTACGCAAGGATTAGTTATTTTATTCATCAGTCTGGGTTTTTATTATTATTTTGGAGTCATACAAAACAATATTATTTTGGGTCGGACGCTCGCTTTCAGTTCGTTAGTCATCTCGCAGATTATGTCCATTATCTTTAGCCGAGAATATGAACAGGTAAAAAGTAATAAATTATTACTGATTATTTCGGGTTTGACGATAGTGGTCTTATCAACTATTTTATATATTCCATTCTTAACCAATTTATTTCACTTTCGGACAATTTCCTTCAACCAATATCTCGCTGTTTTTTTCATTCCGTTTTTGGTGATGTTGGCGATTAGTCGAGTGTTTATTAAAAGAACGGGGAGGAATTTTCTATTGTAGCTCCGGATATAACGGGAACCTTTTCGTCAACTCAATCACTTGCTTCAATATATCCGCCAATTTATTCTCATCTTCCCAATTCGTAATCGCTTCATCAATCCAATTGGCGATAATTTTCATTTCATATTCCTTCATGCCGCGAGTGGTTAGCGCCGGCGTGCCCAAGCGGATACCGGATGGATCCATTGGCTTACGCGGATCATCAGGAATCATGTTTTTATTGATTGTAATACCGGCTTTATCCAGCGCCGTTTGTGCTTGTTTTCCGGACACACCTTTTGGCGTCACATCCATTAATAACAGATGATTATCGGTTCCGCCAAAACATAATTTATATCCGCGAGCAAAAAATTCCTGTTCCAACATCTTGGCGTTTAATTTAATCTGTCTGGCATATTCTTTAAATTCCGGCTCCAATGCCTCTTTAAAAGCGACTGCTTTACCGGCGATATTATTTTCGTGCGGTCCGCCCTGAAAACCAGGAAACACTGCCTTATCAATTTGCGCGGCAAATTTTTCTTTACACATTATCATCCCGCCTCGTGGACCACGGAGAGTTTTATGTGTGGTCGTGGTGACTACATCAAAAATTGGCGCCGGATTATTCATCTGTTCGCCGGCAATCAGTCCGGCAATATGGGCGATATCCGCCATCGTCATTGCCCCAGCTTCATCGGCAATGGATTTTATTTTGGCATATTCAATTTCTCGTGAATAAGCGCTGTAGCCAACCAAAATTAATTTTGGTTTGTGTTCCAAGGCCATTTGTCGCAAATTATCCAAATCAACCTTTCCTTCACTATTAGTTTTATAACGGACAAAATTAAAAATTTTTGCCATGTAAGTAACTGGGTGGCCATGCGTTAGATGTCCACCATGCGATAAATCCATACCTAATATCGTATCACCTGGATTCAGTAAAGCAAAATATACCGCGATATTAGCCGGCGCTCCTGAAAGCGGTTGGACATTTATATGTTCGGCGCCAAATAATTGTTTCGCCCGATCAATCGCCAACTGTTCAACATCATCAATATATTCGCATCCGCCATAATATCTTTTTCCAATATAACCTTCCGAGTATTTATTTGTCAACACCGATCCCAGCGCCTCTAAAACCGCCAAGGAAACAAAGTTTTCACTTGGTATCATTTCCAGCCCTTCTTCTTGCCGTTTTAATTCGTTTTTGATGGCTTGTTGGATCAGAGGATCAAAGTTTTTTAGTGATTGTTTATTCATATTAAATAATTGGATTAGAAATTATTATAAATTTATGCTATCATATTTGCGATTATTAGACAATATATAATTTAAGGTTAATTATAACATATGGAGTTAACTCTAATTTTAGGACCGATGAAAAGCGGCAAATCGTTTGATTTAATCAGCTACTTTGCTCCTTTAAAATTTACTCAAAAAAAGTATGATTTGTTTCAATCAGATCGAAACGTTCGTGATGGACAAATTCAATCGCGTAACGGAGTTTTGTTGGAAGCCAAAAAGGTGAGTACTTTTGCCGGATTGGAATCAGTTGGTTATGATGTTATTGGCATAGATGAAATTCACATGTTTTTACCGGAAGAGGCGAATAATATCAGAAAAATAATTACTGCCGGCACCAATGTAATTATCGCTGGATTAGATTTAGATCATCGCGGGAGAATGTTTGATATAATCAAGGCGTTATTAGAAATTGGTCCGGTTACCGTAAAATATCGACGCGCGGTTTGCGAAAAATGTCTTGAATACAACGCGACGCATACGCAAGTGTGTTCCGGCGACAAACCGCTTGATGCCAGCATGCCATCGGTTGTACCGGATGATGGGACATTTATTTACTCAGCCGTTTGTCGTAAGTGTTTTGTATAATATTTTTTTAACCATATATCCATTTTCCAATCTATACCCCAACTTCCGATAATATCCTCGCACGCCTATGCCGGAGATAACCGCTAATTTATCTATCTTATTTTTTTTACAAATTTTTTCCGCTTCTAAAATTAATTTTTTCCCAAGTCCTCTGTGCTGGATGTCTTTATTATTTTTTTGGCCGATAGATAATTGTTGGCCGTACGTGTGTAACTCGCGAATGTAGGCGTGGTGGATCCATACAGATAAAATGATTCGTAATCTACAAAAAGCGTAAATAACATTTCTTTCCTTATCTTCATAACTTAAAAAATATTCCATACCTCCGCTCGCTTCGTATTTTTCTATAAATAATGTCGCTTTAAGCGATTTCGTGTTTTTGTATTTTAATGTTTGAATATTGAAGTGTCCTATTTCACGACAACGTAGACACTTGCATTTCAAACCATCACGTTTCATCTCGCTTTGAATCACTTGGCGCAAGTTTGTCATTTTATTGCCCGCCAAAACATGATGACTTGGAATATCACGAATTAAGCGCGAGACACGAACATAATAGGGAAGCGAGGTCTTTATTTTTTTAATTATTTCAATTAGTTTTTTGTTAGAATACGGTCTATATCTTTTTGTTTTTATCCAATTAGCCAATTCGGTGTTAGCAATAACCGCGCAAGGATATATTTTAATCATATCCGGTCTAAAAGCCGGATTAGAAAAAATTTCTTTCATCATTTTTAAATCTTTAATTGGCGTGGATCCTGGCAATTGCGGCATTAAATGATAGTCAACTTTGAAACCATGATTTTTTAATAATGCCGTAGCTTTTTTTATTGCCTCAACATCGTGCCCGCGCTTAATCAATTTTAAAATTTTGTCATCAATCGTCTGAACGCCAATTTCCACTCGCGTACAGCCCAGTTCGCGCATAATCTCAATCGCTTCTCCGTTTATCATATCCGGCCTGGTTTCCAATGTCAGTCCAATAATTCTATGCGTGGCTTGTTCGTTATTCTGTTGCTCAATCAATAGTCTGTTTTTTAATTGTCTTAAATTATTATTTTGTTGCGGCTTTAAGTTATTTGATTTATAAGTTATACGGTTTGCGTTACAAGATTGAAAACATCTCAAAACAAACCAATATTGATAATCTATCGGATAAGTGCTCCATGATCCGCCCTTGATAATCAGTTCAATTTTATCAGTTGGATGGCCATTATCTCTAAGCGTTTCAATTCTTTTACTTACTTGTTCATAAGGATCAAATTCTAACATCAACGCTCGAGCGGCCGCTGGTTCGTCCGAGATATAGCTTTTAGGCATCTTGATTTCATTCGGGCAATAGATACATTGTCCTGGACAGGGATATGGCTTAGTTAAAACTGTAATAACCGTTACGCCAGATAAAGTTCGTACCGCTCGTTTAATTAAGAGCTGCTCTAAATTTTTATTTACTTTAAGCTTGTTTTTTTTAACCATTTCATGATAAACTTTAAGTATATTCTTTTTACTCGGCATTTGTTTATTTATTTTTTGGGAACGCAAAAATTGCCTCAGACAAGCATCTAAAGCATGTTGATCACTCACTTTCTGTTTAATCAGAAGTTTTATTAGATTTTGCATATGACCGATATTAGTATAGCGAAAACTCGTCAGGATTACAACCGCATTGCCAGGCATTTTTCAGTTACCCGTAATCGTCTTTGGCCTGAACTGAATCAGTTTAAAAATTTAGTTGCCAACAGGCAAAATATTTTGGATTGGGGCTGCGGCAATGGTCATTTGTTGGAATTTTTTAAAGGTAAAGACATTAAATATTTTGGCGTTGATATTAGCGACAGCTTAATTAATGTAGCCGGTGAATTATATCGTAATGATGTTAAAAATGGACTGGCGCAGTTTTTTAACACATGGAACGAGGATAAAAATTTTGATGATAATTTTTTTGACTTGGTTTTTATGGTCGCCTCATTTCATCATTTGCCTGACGAAAAAAATCGGCTGGAAGTTTTAAAAAAAATTTATAGAGAGATGAAGATCGGCGGTAAGCTGATCATAACGGTTTGGAATTTAAAAAGCGATTGGATACAGCGGAAAAAGGAATTTGAAAAAGTTGGGGAGAACGATTATTTATTATTTTGGAAAAATCAAAACGCGGAGATTATTACAAAATTATATTATCATCATTTTGAAATTGAAGAATTGCGCGGCTTGTTGGAAAGTGTTGGCTTCATAATAGAAAAAATTGAAAACAGTGAGAGGAATTTGGTAGTGTTGGGAAAAAAGCGACAATAACAAAAAATCCCAACTTTCTAAGTCG
The DNA here is from genome assembly GCA_964359335.1 of uncultured Gammaproteobacteria bacterium. Lineage (GTDB taxonomy): Bacteria > Patescibacteriota > Patescibacteriia > Magasanikbacterales > GWA2-37-8 > CAYHSR01. Next base: position 10,202 of record CAYHSR010000008.1, read on the forward strand.
GGATTTTATTTTTCTAATATTCTTTTAATTTTTTTATGTTACCGCCCATGAATATTTAATTGAGTATTTTTTATCATCGCGATATACTGTTTCCGTCTTATCCGTAATATTTTTCCAATTATAGTTTTCCTCCACAAATTTTTTATTTTTTAGACCAACTTGTTCCAAGTTGGATTTATTTTTTAACATTTCCACTAATTTATCAGCGAGCGAAGCAGTATTGGCATTGGCAAACCAATACTTACTGTCTAACACAATTTCTTTATGCTCTGGAATATCAGAAACCAAAACCGGACAGCCAAAAGACATCGCTTGTAAAACAGTTATTGGTAAACCCTCATTTTCTGATGGGTGAGTCAAAAATAAAGATTGAAAATATAATTGTTCTAATGCCGCATCTTTTTGCCAACCTGCAAAAACAATAGAATTATCGCCGCGAACCATAGCCTTTAATTCTTTAACATAATTGTCAGTATTGGCAGAGTCGCCAACGATGACTAATTTATATTCCTTTAACAGCTGTGGATATTGTTTTTTGACGAATTGCCAAGCTTCCAGCAAATAGTGCGCTCCCTTATGTCTAACTAATCGGGAAATCATTACAATATATTTTTTTGGTTCCAGATTAAATTGTCGCAAGATTGAATCGCCTGTTGGAAATTGATCAATTTTTCTAATGCCATTGGGAATGTAGATAGTGTTTGTTTGATATTCATTCAAATAATAACCATGTAATGTTTTGGATACGGTAATGGTGTGATCAGCAAAATAGGCGGCGGTTTTTTCGCCCAAACGTAGAATGAGACGAGCAAACCAACTCCATTTTTGGTGATAGCGATCTAAACAATGGGTAGTTACGACTACTTTGATTTTGGGAGCTAATATTTTTGGGATCCAAGCCAATAAAGACGGACCAACGCCGTGGTAATGGATAACAGCAGGTTTTTGTTTAATCGCGCTTAAAGTCGCCGTCAAAGTGCCACTGATAGTGTCCAAATGCTTTGTGCGAATAGAAGCGGTATGAATAATTTTAATTCCTTTAAATTCAGTAATCTTGGTTGGAGTATACCATTTTCTGGCGTATACCAAAACCTCATGGTTTCTGTTAACCAGTTCTCGAGCCAGCTCTTCCACATGGCGTTCAATGCCGCCATATATAGCCGGAATACCTTTTTGTCCAATCATGGCTATTTTCATAATTTAGTAGATTTGTAGCTTAAAACAGGCAAATATAGCATATTTTTAGGGTTTTGTCAATGGGTGAGGGGGATTAAAATTCATGACTTATCCACAATCCACATTTGACGAAAATTAGGCGTCAGTGTAATGTAAAAATATGAATTTTAATTTATATACAATTAGCCCAATCTTTAAGTATGATGTCTCTGACATCCGTTGGTTTACGTTGCAGGGTGAATTGTGTGGATTAAAAAATATATAAAAGTTTTAAAAAATATTATCCCACAAAAAACCCTGCTCGCGTGAGTAGGGTTTTTTAAATCGTTCTTTACAATGTTAAGTGTTTAGTCAAAGGAAAAGATTTTTTAAATGTTTTTTTTTGGTTAAAGAGTTAAAGGAGGGCAATGGCGCATGACGTCGTTGCCCGTAGGAGTAATATCTGTCGTATCGGGACAAGCAATTTGTTCCAAAAGGGTATAGTAATCGGTTGCTCAGGTCGATTACACCCGTACGACGGTAACCGGTGTGAGGGGGCTCCACCGGGTTAACAACAAAATCCCCCTCTTCCACTTGTCTATAATTTTATTATTGTGGATAGATGAAAGTTAAAATTAAAAAAATAAAAAACTTCAAAAATGGAGTTTTTTGTTTTTTTATGGTAGGATACAGTCTTAAATACTATGTACATCCTCATCGCCATCGTAGGCTATTTCTGTTTAGCCATTACCAATATTTTTGATAAATTTATTCTTTCTAAAGCAGTACCTAAGGCCGCGGTGTTTGTTTTGTATTCCACCATTTTTCTTTTACCGATTTTTTTACTAATTCCTTTGGGCGCTGGTTGGTTGGCCGACTGGTTTGACTATTCCATCGCTTTGATCGCAGGTTTTGCGTTTAGCTTTGCTTTGTGGTCTATGTATATTGGTTTTCAAACTAATGAAGTTAGTCATGGCGGTCCATTAGTCGGAGCGAGCATACCATTTTTCGTTTTATTTTTAAGCGCTGTTTTATTGGGGGAACGTCTATTCGGATTACAGATTGGCGGTATATTTGTCTTAATTATGGGTTCACTATTGATCTCTTTAGAAAAAATTAAAGGTCATAATATCTGGCATAAAAGCAACTTGTGGTTAGTTTTATCCGGATTACTCTTCGCTTTATCGCATGTTACCTCCAAATATATTTATGATGTTTATGGTTTTTATACTGGTTTAGTGTGGACTAGAGGGTTTATAGGAGTATTTGGCATACTGTTGCTATTTTACCCGGAAGTTTTTAGAAATTTGACTAAACCGCGAAAGACAGATAGTCCTTCTCAAAATAAAAAGACACAGTTTTTTTTAGTTTTTTTTAGCCGTATTTTAGCGGTTGCGGCCGTGTTATTTGTTCAATACGCCACCGCTTTGGGCAGTGTGACCATTGTCAGCGCGTTATCCGGCGCGCAGTTTATCTTTTTGATTATTATGGTGGCACTACTAACCAAATTCTATCCCGCATTATTTAAAGAAAAGTTTGTCAGGGGGGAATTGAGAAACGAATTATTGGCGGTATTAGTTATAGCGATTGGATTGGCTATGGTGCTGATATAAATTTATTGAAAATTTTATGCGCAATATTTTGATTTCCGTCTTCGGTCTAATTATCCTGCTCGGTTTAGTTGTATATTTAATTGAGCGTCTAACTCCATTAAATAAAAATCAAATTTTTGGTGTTAGTTACAGTCCTGGTTACGCGCAATATTTGGGCTTGAATTATCAAGAGACCTATAAAAAAATAATTGGCGAACTTGGTTTTAAATATGTACGTTTAATGGCACAGTGGGATGAAATAGAAAAAGAAAAAGGTAAATATGATTTTAGTCAGTTGGATTGGCTGATGAATGAGTCGGAAAAACATAATATAAAAGTGACGTTGGCGGTCGGACGCAAGACCCCGCGCTGGCCGGAATGTCATCTGCCGGATTGGGCAAAACAAAAAGACTATCAGGATTATCGGGTTGATTTGTTAAAATATATTGAAGCAGTGGTTAAAAGATATAAAAATTATCCATCTTTGGAAATTTGGCAAGTGGAGAATGAACCATTTTTATCCTTTGGTCTTTGTAAACCAGTATCGCCGATAGATTTGACTGAGGAAATTAATTTAGTTACAAAATTTGATGGCGGAGCGCATAAAATTATCATTACCGACTCTGGCGAGTTGAGTACCTGGCGCAAAACCGCTTTAGCAGGCGATTTGTTTGGTACAACTTTATATCGGACAGTGTGGAGTAAATGGTTTGGGTATTTTAACTATGATTGGGTGCCTGCCATTTTTTATCAAGCCAAATTACAATTAGTTGGACGGAATAAAAATCAGTCGTTTGTGATTGAATTACAAGGTGAACCGTGGCTTCCTGATAAGTCGGTTCATGACACTCCATTGTCGGAACAAGCCAAATCTTTAGACATTAAGCGGTTGAAAAATAATGTCGCTTATTCGCAAAAGTTCGGCCTGCCACGATCGTATTTATGGGGAGTGGAATGGTGGTATTGGGTACAGAATAATGATAATGATGGTTCATTTTTGGAATACGTTAAAAGTTTGAAAAAATAAAACTGTATGAGCAATATTTCAAATCGCGTTTTCGCGTTTATTTTCTTCATAATAGTTTTGCTCTTGTTACTTTGGATGCCAATCTGGACGAAAATAAACGTTGGAGATGCGCCAGGAGTAGTTTACAGTCCTCCATGGATCGGTTTTTTGATTATTCTTATTGGTCTGGCGTACGAGATATTCAGGCCAAGTTTGAGTTTAAAAAAAGATAAAAATTGTAGATGGATTCTGGCGAGCTGTTTTCTCTTTTTGATTATATTGACGATGATTTTTGTTCAGGAGATTTGGATGCCTTATCAACAGGGATATTCTGTTTTGGGAATGAAGAGTTTTGAGTTTCCTCTCGGAACAGGCAACATCCATATTTGGCCGCAATTTTTATGGGACTTTCTCAATATTCATAGCACAGACACAACGGTTTTAGCTTTACTATTCGGGATTCTGTTTTTAACAAAGTCCACTCCGCAAACATCAAAAAGTTATAAGCTCATACTAATCGGCGCGGTAATATTTACGGCGTTTTTGATGCTTGGAC